>CAVBYE010000054.1:0-16752 GCA_963599285.1 Bacteroidaceae bacterium
TTTCCTGAATGCTTTCCACACTTTAGACTGTCTGAACTTTCTCTTTTTAGCTTCATTGCTTGTCATGTGAGTATTGATTCTTGTATTATTTATAAAGATTGCTTGGCCAATCCAATGTCTAGTGATTTGAAGTGCTAAGGTGAGCCCTGTCACACTTTCAATGTCTTAGATGTAGTTCCATATTGTCTTAGTGATTCTAAGTGCTCTGGACACATCTAGTGCACTTTTATAAATAGTATTTTAAACATAAAATTGATTTATGAACAAGGCACTTTACAAAAGCGTGAGACGTTGTGCGAACAAATGGAAAGACTATCCGGACGAATATGACAGTTCAGACCCTGCAAACAGACAGGCTCTTATAGAAAAGAACTTAAGGCTTGCGATTGGCATTGCACTGAAATACATGGGGAGAGGGTTGTCAGAAGACGAGCTGATATCTTCGGCGTTTTTGGGGCTTGTGAACGCTTACGACAAATACAATGAAGACAATCACAACAATCTGCGAAACAGAATTCTTGTGTCAATTACAGACACCACTACTGTTGATGAATTCAAGTCTATAGTTCTTGAAAATGTCAGTTACGGCAATGTTTTGAATGCATTAGAGAATCCAGACATCACCTGTCCTGATGACATGCGCAGTTTCGTGCTCAAAAACATCCCGGCACCCAAATTCTCTTCTGTCGCATGGTTCTGGATAAAAGCTCAGATAAATGCTGACCTCAAGAGAAATGAAAGGCACAAGATGGAAGACATTGACAAGATGAAAGACGATTAGTCATAAAAAGTGCTAAGGTGAGCCCTAAGGGATTTCAATGTCTTAGATGTAGTTCCATATTGTCTTAGTCATAAAAAGTGCTTATTGCACATCTAGTACACATCTATACTATGTGCTCCAAAGCCATTGTCACATTGTCTACCAAGTCATCATGTACATTCACATTCGGGAAATTGCGCATCTGGCTCAACAATTCAATTTTTAGGTCAGCTGACATTGCTCCATTTTCAAATGAAATCCTTGACCATCTGTCCAGCACAGAATATACTCTTGTGTATTTGTCTTTTCTAGTAGCAAAACACCTGCAAGGCACTCCTGCTTCCTTTATGCGTTTCGAGATACTGCTCCCTACACCGTTGCTTTCAATCAACACATAATCAAACTCACTCATGTCAAACCATTTCTTGAGTTTCGCAACTGCTGCGGTCACAGTCAAGCTTGAATCACCGTACAGTTTCCAGCATATCCAGCTTTGTGTGTCTCCTTTGACTGCACTGTAAATCCCCATCACAAACATGTCTTTGCCGTATTCTGTAGCAGGGTCAATCACACAAACCTTGGGATTGTTTGCATGTCTAGACTCTTCTGAAATATGCAGCGGCATGTCTGCAAGCAATGCTACACGCCCTTGTACAGTAGGGCTCTGCATATATTGGGCCGACCAGACAGCTTCACCGACATTCATTCGTATCATTTCAAGTTCTTCAGTAGTCCGCCAATCCTGACATATGCTTTTTCCGTCTTTCAATGCAGGCACTGAAATGATTGCATCCGGTTCAAACAGGCTGAACCAGTCTGAAGTTGTCCACCTAGTCCCGACATTTATGATTTTCTTCATCCCTTCCATACGCCCTATGAGTACAGACTGCTTGAAAGTCCGGAGCATCCTGTCCCAAGCTGGACTACATGCGTCGGCCATGCTCTTTGCAGTGTCATCGACAACAGCTAAGTCAAAACCGAACCCTGTGACACCTCCATTCACTCCACACGCTACAAGGTTGTATTCCTTTGAACCCTCAATCATCCATCTTGCTCTGTTCCCTGTGATTTCAGGCATCCTCAATCCAAGTTCTTCAAATAGGCTTTCATATTTCATACGGGTCTGCAATGCAAACTGTTCAGCTAGCACAGCACTGTAACAGACACGCAACATACGAAGCTTCGGGTTTTTCCAGAGCATGTATGCAGACAATGAAGTGGCAAGGAATGACTTCCCGAGACGTGGAGGCATGTTTATGTTCAACACATTCCCAGTCTTGCCGTCATTTATGAACTCATAGACTTGTTCATAGATGTCTATGAGGAACGGACGGGATCCAATCAATTCCTTCACTGCAAAACTGAACAAGAGCCTGTCATCAATCTCAACGGCCATTAGAAAGAATGCTTGCTATCTTTTCTGCAATGTTCTCATCACGTGCTTGACCCGGCCTGTTGTACAAGTCTAGCATGTCTCGCAATTCCCTCTGGTTGAAACGTATTTCTGTGAGGACTCTGATGTCTGCCTGCCCGGTGATTTTCCCAGCTTCATAAATCCGCCAGAGTTCAGCTATGAGTTCCAGAGTCCTGAGTATCTCTAATCCTAGACTGTCAGTCCTTGACTTGTTCAGCAACGGCCCGACCCAATCAGGGACTGGCTCTTCTAACGATTCATAGATAGCTTGCACATCTTCAGATATCCTTGCTGGCGCTTCTCCATGCAGCAAGCGTGTCTCAATCTGTTTCCTTATTACATCTTCAAAATTTTTCATCTCATTTGTCTGTTTGTTTATCTTTTCATAGCAGCTCTCATCTCTTCAGGATTGAAGGTTCAAAACTGTAGAGTTCTACCTCAGCTTCTTCACCGCCTTGCAAGTTCAATGAAGAAACAATCCAGTCTCTTCCCAAAATGTGGAATATCTTGTATCCATTGTATCTGATTTTGTTGAAATCATAAATGTTCATCTTCATGGTGAGTGTCAATACATTGCAACCGGCTATGAACCGCTTGAAAATATCTGAAATTTCATATGTTGCATCCAGGAACGCCACATTCATGAGTTGGTCCGGGTCTCCATTGGTTTCATCGACAACACGACCCCAACACCACACACAGTCAGTGTTTCCGGATTTAAGTTTGACAGGAGGGCCGGCATCGTAATCCACATCATTGACATACAACTTGTACCCAGAACGTGCATATCTCCCGTATCCCCCGGTCCCCAAAGTCATTTCCACAAACTCTCCTTCTTGTTCAAGTATCTTGTCATCTACACGATATACCCGTCTGAAACCCTTTGCCGGCGCATTATATTCATCAAAATCACAACCGCTCACTGTGTTGTAAATGTTTTCAACTGGATATCTTTTGACTAGTTCTGACATTTCTAGTATGTTCTCCATAAGGTTCATGTCGTTCATGAACACTGAACCATCTAGGCTGTATGCCGCAGTCTTTATGCTTATAATCCAACTGCCTTCGTAATAAACCTCATAACCACCGGCAATTATTGCACACCAGTCAGACAACAAGTCTGCGATGCTGATGTCCGGGACAATGTCAGACATGTACAAAATTGTGTTCGGCTCCAAGACTGAATCATCCGAAGACTTTGTGACAAGCACTGTCTGGTCATTAGTTGTAAACTCTAATTCAGATTCGTATTTCTTGTACAAGAACCTTCCGCGGTTGTCTAAATCAGATGTCCTCACTAATGTGATGATGTCACCCTCACTGAGTTCCACTGAATAAGTCCCGTTAGAATATGTCAGTTTTTCTTTCAGTTTCTTTTCAGGTTGTATCCTCATCCACATGCCCTCTGTGACTTTGAATTCGACAGTCATGTCTTCAGTGGCCTTGAATGAAAACAACCTTGGGATATAAGGGATTCTGTCACGTCTTTTTATCTTCACCTCAGTCAGCACGAATTGCAGTCCGGTGTTTCTAAGGAGAACCGGAAAATCGACTGATGAGTTACCGTTTTCCGTTGTTGTCTGGTTATCATACCAACTCTTGATCTCTGCTGTCCTGGATACAATAGCTCCGTCAGAGTCCTGACATAAATATTGCGGGTTCCACCCTGCAACCACACTGAATCCACCTTTGCCCTTGACACGTATCTCTCCGGCCTTCAAGTAATATCTCCTCGGGTCAAGCTCCTTTGCAAAACTGGCAGAAGCGATATCTGAAAGTTCAGTGTCATTTATCTTGATTTTGCACCCCATATAACTGGAAATGTTCTCGAGAACGTAATAGAAACTCACACAAGGCATAGAACTCAACACCCCGTCAACCAATATAGATGAATATGTTGTTGCAGATTCATTCTGGTACAACCCGAACCCTAAAGCTGTCATGTTTGAGCTGCATTCATTTTTTTCATAAACAGTCAGTGTGTGTGTGTCGCTGGCACATGCTGACACCAGAGAATGTTTCATATAGTCATTGTAATCCATGACAATGATCACTGACATTTCCCGTTTTTCAAGGTAAATCTTGTCTACATACATTTTGCCTTCCACGTGTCTTCCACCAAGATACACACTTACATCCCATTGCTCGCCAACACCGTCATCTAGTATAGCCGGATAGAAATCCAAAAGGCTCATGTTGTGCTCAGTCAAAATGATTGTCATGTCATAAGTGTACACAACAGTATTCCCATTGTTGTTTATGAAATTGTTTTTGTATTCAAACGACGGGATTGTGTTTTCCGTGTACTCAAGCAAACCCAAAGTTTCATTTTCTGATTTGACATAGATTATCATAAGTTCTTCAAGGTTATGTTTATGTATTGTTTTCTGTTTACATTCATGCTTTCAAAACCGTCCATGCTTGCAACAGTCCAATAATCACCCAGACATTGGACATCATCAGCCCAAGCAAGCCCGCAACAATATTTCCAGTCTCTGTAACTCATGTATTGACACAGTGTAATTGTCCTTGAATGATTTTCAGTCTTGTTGTATTTGTACCCAGTGTTCAAGACAGTAAAATTTTCGGATTCATGAGAATCACCCTTTGGCTCAAACCCGTATGTCTTGTTCATCCCCAAGACAGGGTCTGACCATTTTACATTCACACAATTCTTGTCTATGACTCTTACACAATTGTTATAATCTGTTTCTATGGCTTTTGAAGGATAAAGCTTGTATTCCTTGTTTTTTTGTATAGTCACCTCCGACCCGTCTACCTTCACGGTTGTCGTTTCACGGGCACGCACAGCAACATAATCATACTGGTCATTAGTTATGAACCGGTCTGGCAATTCAACTGTACTCGGCGGATCTGCGTTGCAGTAATTAAATGTTATAGTGTTCGAGTTCGCCCCATACTTGATGTTTATATACACAGTTGTGGTGTCGTTTGTGGTGTCTTGTCTCCTCAAGTAATCCCAAGAGTTCAGGATTCCACCGACAGGCAGGAATGCAATTTTTTGAAAAAAATTGTTGCATGTGCAGCTCCACGTTTTTTGGCCATAACTGAAATCAAGATAGATTTTATTCTCTCTAGAATTGTTTTCAACTGCAAATATGAATTCATCTCTTATGAACACGATTTCATTGAAATCAGTAGACCCTTCAATGTTTTTGTCATAATTCTGGATGTGACATGCAATTTCACCGTCAGAAGACTCCCATAATTTATTGAAACCTTTCATTTTTGAACTATTTATATTGGATTATATTGTCCCTTCTTTTTTTACTGTCTTGGAACTGCTTGAACTCCTTGTATATCATCACTGGCTGCGGCATTTCTTCAATTGCTCTCTTGAAGGCCTCAACTGTCAATGAAGCACTAGAAATGTCAGTCTGTGGGCTCCTTATGAGCTGCAGAAGTCTGAGCTGGTCCTTCTGTGTCAATACCATTTCTCCGGAGTTCAGGTTAGCCCGCACTTTGTCTCCTGTATAACTTGCACCAGGAACTATGCCGCCTTCTTCAAAAGACGGGGCAGCCGGCACTGAAAGTTTCTTGATTGTCAAGACAGTTTGTGTCACAAGAGCTGTTATTGTCGCGACAACTGTAGCTATGCCAGCCAACATGTCAATCCACGTCACCGAACTGCTCGTCACTTTTTCTATTCCCTTAGCAATTGCTACAGTTCCAGAAATACTAGCTTGGACCAGACCCAGAGCCTGCTCAAACTTAGCTGTGGCAACTTCAGCCTCAGTCATTCTTGAATAAGACTCAATTATGCTTTCCTCAGACAAATTCACGGCATTCACAAGTTCATTTGCTGCACTGCTCATTTCAGCTATCGCGGCTTCAACTGCCTCGCCAGACTTTATCAAATTGCTCATGTCTGACTCTTTCTTCAACTGTCTGAACTTGTCTGTCAATATGTCTATTTCATCCTCAGTCAAATTCAGGACTTTCAGATATTTAGTAAGTTCTTCTACATTACTGCCTATACCGCTCGGGTCATTGAAGATTTCTTGTATACGCTTCAGAGTTTCCGCGCTTTCAAAATCCCCCAACTGTTCAAGCGTCTTGACATAAGTTTCCACAGAAGACACATCACCTTTTAAAATACTGTTTAAAGCACCGCTCGATGCCTCAGTCTTGTCCTGTATCAGCTTTGCAAGGTCATCTTCAAAGCCTGTCTTGTCAGGAAGGACTTTGACTTCTATTTCTACTTCAATGTCTTCAAACTCATCGTCTTCAAACAATTCAGTGTCAATCTTGGGGCCGGTTTCCTTGCTTGTCTGGGTTTTGTTGCCTTTGGAGTTGCCTTGGGAGTTGCCTTGGGATGACCTATCAGTACGCGGTGCTGACAAAGTCTCTAGTTTATTGAGTTCTTTAAGGCTTTTGGCATATTCATCCGTTGATATTCTTATCTCTTTTATTGCCTTGTTGAGAGCTTCAATAAAGCGGATCCTCGAAGTATACTGCTTCA
Source organism: Bacteroidaceae bacterium (assembly GCA_963599285.1). Lineage (GTDB taxonomy): Bacteria > Pseudomonadota > Gammaproteobacteria > Pseudomonadales > Moraxellaceae > Acinetobacter. The sequence continues at coordinate 6,658 of CAVBYE010000054.1, forward strand.
CAGAGAAGTTCTTCCAGTCAGGGAACAGGTCATCTATCTCGACTTTTTTGCCATCCAACAGTGCCTTTTGAACCTTGGCCATCACCTTTGCCAGTTCTTCAGGGTCTTTTATCACAGTTGAAAGCTTTTTATGCAAGTAATCCAGCGAATTTGAAACCTGTTTCTTGATTGTTTCTGACTGTGTATCCAGCAAGAGCTCCAGATTCTTCAATTTTATGAACCTTTCAAGTTCAGCATTGAGTGCATTTTGATTTGATTTGTTTCTGTAAAGCTCATCTGCATTAATCCCCAGGTTTTTCAGGTAATCACCATACTTTGAATTTATCTGAGCTAATATCTGGTTATACTCATTAGAACCCTTTGCAGTTTTGTCAAGCTGTCTGGTCAGTTCTTGAAATGCAAACTTTTCGGCAATGATTTCTGTGTTCGCTGATGCTATGGTTTTTTCAAGTTCCGATGAAGCTTTTTTCATCCCGGTGATACGGTTGATTACATTCCCGAAGACCTCAGCAATGTTTCCAGCAACCCCCAACAGGCCGTCAAGCAATTTCTTGATTAGTGATATTATAGGCTCCAATGCTTGCATGGCGGACTTGAACTGTCCCTGTACTTTTGTGTTTTCCTTTAACCGGTCCTTCAGCGCATTGAACAATTTTACAAGACCGGTCACAGCAATCATCATGACACCGACCGGACTCGCAAGCAATGCCTTCCCGAAAGCTGCCAGATTGGATATGCCTGCTTTAAGCCCGCTGGAGAATGCGCCTGAAAACAAACTAGACAGCTTCTCAAACCTTTCGTCCACTCCGAAAATTGTCTTTGTGAAATCTTCTAAACTCCCTTGGTAGTTCCCGACATTTCTGTGAAACTCACCCATAGAGGCCTCTGCGGATTTCAGCTTTTCGTCAAGTTGACCTATCTGTGACAACAGTGCTTTACCGGCTGAACCCTCTCTCAAACCTTCAGAAAGGCTTCTGTATTGCTTCTTGAGTTCTGCAAGCTGCATAGACATGCCGTTCAAGCTGTCTGCATACTGGCTCTGCTTGTCCGATGCAGCAATAACAATCTGTGTGTAATCCTTCTCTGCAGCCGAGAGCTCACCCAAATATCTGGTGTTTTCAGCAAATGTCTTGGCCTGCTCTTTAGTCACATCAACACCTTTCCTTATTGCGTCAGTGTACTCTTTCTGTTCCTTCTTGACACGGGAGATTTCCTGCTTTATTTCGTTCAGGCGTGCAGCAGCATCATCTCCGTTTATTTCTACCTCTATTACTAGTTTTTCCTCTGCCATAAGCAAGTAACTATATATTCCCAAAAATCATTGCTCTCAATCTCTGACTTGATTTCTTCAACAGGGCCGCTCAAGACTGTTGACGGCCTGCTGTGTCTAGTTGTACCTTTGTCCGCAATCGCTTTAGATACAGCCCATGCAATTCTGTCCCGTTCGTCTTCCTGTCCGATGCCGCGAACATCTAACCATGTTCGTATAGCTTCTACAGGGGGCATACGCCCAGGCCCCCGGCCTTCTTCTAATGTATCCAGCGGTGCATTGTACCCTTTTACATAATCATATACTATCTTGCCCTTGAACGGGCTCTCCATTGATACTCGGAAAGACCTGCAACTAGCACCGCTGGCGTTTATGTCCTGCGAAGCCATCTCCTCCTGTATACGGTGCAGACCGTTCATCAATATGTCTTCAAGACTCAACATACACTTGTGATTGATTTTACATTGAAACTCAAAGAATACCCGAATGCACAATCATCACTGTAATTCAAGAATTGTCTGTATTCAACAGGGCCGAACACAATACGGGATTTAGAATCTATGGATTGGTCAACTTCCCTGCTTGTCAATGTACTTATAACAGTTTCAATCAACACATCAAATTCAGAAAAGTTTTCTTCCTGTTGCTCTAAATTGTCAGCAAACATCAGTACAACCCGCATGAACACTTTGCCACTGAATATCCCGTCTTCTATTGTTTCTTTTATAGGGTCTATGAAAAATATCAAATGTGAATCGAAGGATAAGATTGCTGAAGTGTCAGTGACAGATTCATTGAATAAATTTTCAGAGCCTGTAATGATAGTGCATTCTGCATTCATTTTTTCACACGCCTTTGAAATATATTGTTGGATTACATAATTGAGCATATCTAGTTATTGTGTTATGTTTTATTTCTTGAAAGTCCATTGAAGTGCAATTCACCCTGCAAATGGCGGGTCATGCAGAAGTACTGCAGCCCGCCAATAGAGAGTCACATGTAGTTATACCACTGCGGGTGCCTGAGCAAGAAACGTTTCGTATGCGGTCAGTGACTCTGCATAGCTTTCCTTGAAGAACGAAACTTCAGCAAGGCTTTCTGCACAAGTCATCGTGACCAGCCAATAGCCAGTGCTTTCATCTTGCACTTGAGCCGAAGCTTTGAGTCCGTCAAGCATTCCGAAAAGATGGAACGTACCGTCTCCACGGTGGTCTTTGCGATACAGCATGATTGCGAACAGGTCATCTTTGAGAGGCTCTATGACTTCTGTGGAAGCTTTTCCTCCGATACCTTCGAAATAGAACTGTACAGTCTTGTCATAATTGTTGTTTTCTGCATTGAAGGTCGTGTTTGTACCGTCAAACGGCAACGGGTTCTGCCTGCGGTTGTAGATAACATAAGGAGTCTTGCCTTCTTTCAATTTGATGTTTTCATATATGCGTACATTGTCTGCAGAGGTTGTTGTCGCAGCCCAGTCAATGTCAGACCGGTTGAAAATGATGCCTATCTGTTCATATCCTTTTGTGCGCGGATTAGAACAACTGCTCGCTATGTTAGCCTTCAATGTGTTTGTACACGGTGTAAATCCTGCCATATTTGTGTTATTGTATTTTTATGTTTTAATTTGTTTTTTTTTCACAATGATGTATTGCATTATAAAAGCTGGTTCTTGAAGAACACTCTCAAACAATCTTTCGTCTTCACCTGAGCTTCGCTGTCAATCGACAACAGACCAGTTGCAACAGTGTATTTGTTTATTTCAAGTTGTCTGTCAGACGGGTCATTAGCGAAATCCCGTTTCTTTACAGAACCACCGGAAAGAGTGCTTACAACTGTGTCCTGTATCAAGTATAAGTTCATAAGCTCACACCACACTTTCCTTGTTTCTTCATTTTCAGAGTCGGCTTGTATGGGAGCAAGATAACACTCCCATACAATTTTACCGGCTCTTTCTACAAGTTCTGCTCTCATGTTAATGGATACACGTAAGCCATAGTTTCGTATTTCTTCAATATCCGGAATTTTCATTGTGTATTGTCATTTTTTTATTGTGCGGTTGTCAGCTCGATGAAGTTTTTCGGGTTGATTGAACCGCCGCCGATGTAGATTTCAGTAAGGTACTGCTCCTTGTTGTATTCAAGGTTGAAAGAGTTGTACTGGTCCGGGCGCAGATCGCCTACAAGCTTGTAGTCTTCAGGCTGGATGAGCCAGATGCCGAGGCTGTTAGAGGTTGCGCTTTCTACGTCAACCGGGACGATTTCACGTACACGCAAGGCCTTCGCCAAGAAGTCATCTCCGTACAGCACGCCGGACGTGAATTGCGTTTCAAGGGATTGCAGGATTTTGAAATATGCGCTCCTTGTGCATACAAGCACCGGGTCCGTGAAGTTGTCCATGGCCTTGAGCCCGTCAGTGATTTGACCGGCTATATATGTTTCGGTCGTGTTGTGCTCTGTAGCTTTCAGGAACGGTGATTTGCCTTGCAGGATGCCTTGCTCGACTGTGAAAAGCACGCGGGTCAGAAGCTCCCTCGTGATGTATTCGAGGAGCACGTTTGCCTGCTCTGGGGTCTCGCACTGCTTGAGCATCACCTTGTCAACCGTGAGGTATTTGTATATGATGTCCGGGCGGATGTCGATAGGGGCAAAATCGAGTGCCTGCTCCACCTTTTTCGTGCCTTTGGTGTGCACACGTCCGATATCCTTTTGCGTCTCGTAAAGGGCGCGGAACATAGGGAGCCCAGTCCAGTCAACAAGCTCCAGGAGACGGTGCTTGCCTGAAAATCCGTCTGTTATTGCCTTGACCATTGAGTCCGGCAAAAAAGCGTCGTCAGGGGTTATTCCTGTACTTCCTGTTCCTGCGTTGTTCTTCACTGCCAGCCCTTTGAGGTTTTCGCGGAACTCTGCGGCGTTTGCGGAGTTCTTCACCATCTGCAGGAAGTCGTAAGCGTACGATGCGCTGTTTGTTATTTTCTTCAAACGGTTTCCAGCTCTATTTTCCAAGTGTTCAACAGGGGCCTCGTCAATTTTCTTGCGCAAGCTCTCGATTTCTGCCAAGATCTCGTCAATTCTCATTTCAAGGTTCCCGGTGTTGTCCTCTTCTGCTTCATCAGCAGCCGTAATGGCCTCTTGAATGGATACAATAGCATCTTCAAGGTTTTTGATTGTCTCTTCAGCTGCAGCACGTGCCTCACCGGATACTGTGTTCTTGGCAATGCGAGTCTGCAAGGCATTCATCCTGTCTTCAAGGAATTCTACTGTCTTTTTAAGTTTCTTCATTGTTTTTATTGTTTATTGTTTTTGTTTTTTGTTATTTATATGCACTTAAATCAAATTCAACAGGTCTTCTACATCATCTTCTTTGTGTACAGACATGTCAAACCCGTCAAAACCGACAAAGCGCGTATTTTTGACTAAATGGCTTCTTGTTTCAGCAGGGGTTGCTACCAAGGAAATACTCAACAAGTGAAAACTTGTTATGTTGCCGTCATTGTCGACATCACCGACCAGCCCGCAGGTTGAAACACCCTGAATGATGCCTTCTTTCATATAATTTGAAACCGTGCTGAAATTCAGGGAATGCGGGCTTATCCACCCTGTCATGTAAATGCCCTCTGTGGTCTTTTCAAGAGTCATGACCTTTCCTACAAGATGCCCAATGTCAGACATGTTGTGCAACAGATCTATCGGAATATTGAAGGAATTGTCTTCATAGTAATCTTTCAGGAATTTGTCGAAAGAATTTTCTGTGAACACATACCCGTTTTCATTTGGTTTGTTGAAAGACACAAGAAACGACCTGAAAGTCAGGCCATCCTGCTCTGGTTGTGCTGGTTGTTGACTGTCTCCGGAAACCTTGTTTTCCAACAATGGCTCAATCCTGCTTTTTGTTTCTATAGTCTTTAAATTGGATGTCAAATTTCTCATGTATGCTTGTTTATAATGTGTTTAAAATTTCTTTGATACGAGTCTTGGCCATTTGCGAGATTTCCGGGTCTGTGTCCCCTTCAAGAGCCTTCCAGAACTCATAATTATTCTTTGCTGTTTCGAAATCAACTGCCTTCATTTCAGAAAGCGCACTCACGTTTTCAAATTCGAACCATACATTTATTGTCTTTGGCATACTGTCTGGCTTGTTGTGTTTCTCATAAAGCCGCTCTATTACATTACAGAAGAACCGAGCCCATGTGCTTATGCAATTGTTATAGCAATCCCGTTCAGCTTCAGACCGGTTGGAATATTTCGAATTCTCAAATGCACTGTGCAATTCTTTCGGTATATTGAGGAACTGCAATATGCTTGAAAGCGCATCGCGACGACGTTCAGACAAATTCAGAGCCTCTATAGGCAAGTTTATGGGTTGGAACTTGACGTCTTGTTTTGTCACAAGCAGGTTCCATTTGCCAAGAGTCACACCATGTACACGGTTGTATTCCTCTAACAATTCCTTGCGGGTGCCCTCATCTATGAACCCGTCAGACAGACTTGAATTTGTCGGCGAAAGGATCCCGAGGGCTCCATAATTTTCAGTCAGGTTCAATGTAGCATTCATCACGATATCCAAAAGTCGCAAATATGGCCGTAATGTGTCTTGCATGACATCGCCTGTCTTTACAGTATATGGGCTCTTTACAACCAACGGCTCGTCTAATCTGTCAATCTGCATGACAATCTCACCTTCTTCAAACAACTTCTTCAGGATACCCAACATGTTGTTGCGCAGGTAATTCACACTCCTGCGGAAATATATGCTCTCAAAACTCGTATAGTACACCGCATTTAACAATCTGCTTTCGATCATAGTCAGCAGGCCTTCAATGTCAGCCCGTGCAAACGGATACGGGTTGCTGAAGTGTGGCCCCACTATGTTCAAATCACATACATAGTTGTGTTTGCGCGGCCTCAAAAAATCATACCAATGTCTTTTCATCTTTACTTGTGTTTATGCGTGTTTACTGCGGCTCTCAAGGCTTTCATACATTTTTGACTGGACTACAGCTGAATTGTAAATTGACTTGCGTGCTATCATGAATTCAGCAACACTTCTCTTTGAGCACTCTTCAAGGCTTGTTATCCCATAAAAGTCTTTCATTGTCAACAATATAGCTTCCTCAAATGTCTGTTCAAGCGGAGCGTCTGGTATCTTTGGGTTATTGTAATATGTATTGTCAAGGAAATTCTTGAATGCCTCAAGCGACTGTCTTGTAATGCTCAGATGCCTTATCGTTTTGCGGGCACACATTTCCGGGACATCTTTTCCGTTCAGAAGCTCAAGGAGTTCTCTCAATGACATACACTGTAAATATTCTGAAGCCTGTTCTTCAGAAACATGCCAGCCAGACAACTTGTCGAACATTTCGTTCAAAAACAAATTACTGTATTTTCTGTATGATCTAATCTTGAACTTCATTGTCTTCATTGATGTTGTTTGATGTGTCTTGAGTCTTGCAGAAATACATTTCCCTGAAAAGAACACTGAAAGACTCTGCAAATACACAATCAGCAGTCGTTGAGTCTATCACCTGCCCCAATCCGTTCTTGTACGGAACCATCACCAAGTAACCGTCTTGTGTGGTCTTCGGACCGCAATACAAAACTTCGGAGATTTTCGTCAGGAGACTTTCATATGCCTGGGCACTACGGCATTCAGGCATATATATCTTTAATGACCTGGCTGCTTTCAACACAATGTCCCAGTCTGGTTCTTCAAGCTCAATGAGTCGCTCGAGAGTTTCTTTTGTCACGATTGCAGCTTGTCCTGTTTGACTTTGTTGTATTTGTTTTCTACCCATTTCCGATAAGGTCCGTTTAAGTATTCTTTTATATTGACAACATTTATCTTGATTTCCATTATGTCATGGTGGATTGATGACAACTGGTTGACCAGAGATTCATTGACCAGGTCTTTGTATGTCTGGATAAGCTCCAACCCGGTTTTGTCCGAATTGTATTCTGTCATCTTCGTCTCAGATGCACGGCGACGGCGCAGACTTATGAATTCAACAATCCCTACAACAGAACCGCTAGTCAATATTGACAGTATCACATCACTCCACATCATAAACTTATAATCATTTCATGTCTTTCAAGTGGTTTTTCTGCTCCACACTGTATTCTTCTATACTCTTTTTGAGGACATCATTGAGGTCTTCAAGTTCTTTCAAAGATTTTTCAATGCTGTCAACAATCGAGTCTTCATGCTTAGCACGGAATGCTACGACAAATGCGGAGATTGTCAAAGCCCCTACACTTATCAATCCAAATATTGCGAGAACAATCACAATTGCTTTCATATACTGTCAATTTTGTTTTTTTTGTTCTTAGTATGTCTGCATTGTGTTTAAATCCAGACATTTTAAAGCCAATCTATTATAATAATAACAGTGAGTGCAGACTTTCAAATGTCATTATGACAAAAAAACACTACAGAAAACAGATTTTTCAAGAAAGACACAAATCTCTGTCATCACAATCATTTGCAAGCATCCGGTCCAAAGCGGCTTGTTCTCTCTTGATCATTCTAATCACTTTCTTGTATGCTTCCTCAGCCTCATCATATCTTTTTTCAATACATAGATGTTCGTAAAGTGAAAAAGTCTCATAAAATTCATCATAATCTGTCTTCATAATCTTCATTTCTTTTCAATATTTATAAACTGGCATGTCTTCATACATAACAAATTGTCATAAAAGGATACCTGACTGTTTCAGTCAACGATTTACGTGACGGTTTACGCAAATTCTCCAGAACATCATGTTCTTTGCCGATAAGTTCAAGCAACTTCTTGTATGCTTCCTCAGCCTCATCATATCTCTTCAGGTGACAATGACACTTAAACTGTGCAAAAGTCGTCAAAAATTCTTTATCAAGTTCATTGTCAATCATTTCTTCAGCAACTCTACTCATAACAATACATTTATTTCAATATTCATAATCATAAAAATCACATCATATCCTGCTGTTTCATGTCTTCAGCAAAAAGATCTTTACTGAACTTCCACTTGTAACCGCCAGTTGTCTTGAGACAACCACGGACACATGCAGATATGCTGCCCTGGTGCAAACCGTTCATCTTAGCTGCTTGGGTCTCAGAATCATATGTCTCTATGACTTCACCAGTGAAACGGTCTATCTTAGAAACTCTCTTGCTTAGAGCCTTAGCTTTCAGAAACTGACAGTCTTTGTAATTGACATTGTACTTGTAAGTGCACCACTCAAGGTTAGATACACAATTGTTTGTCTTGTCCTTGTCTTTATGGTTCACACAAGGCAAATCACAATTCTCAGTTATGAACGCCTCAGCAACAAGTCTGTGTACACGCTTGAGAATCTGTCTTGACTCAGAATCAAAAAGGTTCACGTAAACATAACCGTTCTTCATTGTAACAGGGCTTATGTACTTAGGTTTGATATTATGGCCGTTTTTTGACACATAGCCGTGTTTCCTGACACGGCCCAAGTCAGAAACTTCATACAAAGGGAAACCATCTACTGGCCTCCAAGTCTCTTCAACACCATTGGGTGTAAAATCAAAATAATTCATATTTTTGTTTTTATTTATTATAATTTATTTATACGTGTGTATTTACGGTCAAAATACTTTCAAAATCAAAAACATTTGACAACCAATGACTTATGAATAAGTGGTTATTTTCATTAACTTTTTTTAAACATTTTTAACCTTTTTTAAAACAGTATTTTGTATCTTCGGCAATCTTCAGACAACTAAGGCAATATGGAACTGCACCTATAATTCAAAAGTCCCTCAGTTGTGCTCTAGATGTGCATTAAAAGTGTCACTGAGCACTTCAAATGATTCAGTAATATAACAATAAGGGTGTTCATTCAAGACTTTTAATTAAGAAAGTTTCCGAATAAGTATTCTAGTGTAAGGAGATTTTCCGTTGATTGTCAAATCTTTGCCATCATTACCTTTTCTAAATTTGACTATCTCAAATTGGGTAGGACAAAATTTGTCAAGGAATGTAATTGGTACACCGATAACACCATCATAATCCATAGGAATATTTGCAGTTTTACTGCATTCGATTGCATCATAATTATCGTACTTTGGATATTCAGTAGGGTTATACTTCTTAAATAAGTCCAAAGGTTGATTACGCTTGTTGTGAGGAATGTTGGTGAACCAAACAGTATTGCCTAAAGATTGATAGTATTTCCCATTAATTTCTTTAACCTTTTTTGTACCATCATTTGTTGGCACTTCATAGGTTTTTCCACCATTATTAACACCCATCCACATTTTGTTTTCCTTAATAAGTGGAAAAATCTCCTTATAAGTTACTGCATTGCCATTACCTATAATCAAGAACTTCTTATCATATTGATAGAGCAAAGACACAAAATCTCTAAAAAGACTGAAAGGCGGATTAGTTACAACAACATCACAATCTTTCAGTAGTTCAATACATTCATCTGATGAATATGAGCCATTTCCATTCAATTCAGTTACATTGACTTTCAAATCGCCATTGCATGTATATTTCTTCCCATTGCCATTTCCATTATATGAAACACATACAAGTTGTTTCAGTCCAAGGTTTTCAAAATTCATTGAAAAGTATTTGAAAAAGGCTGACCACTTGTCATCATTGCAATTGCAAAGCACTTTCTTGCCCTTGAAGAAATCCTTGTAGTGCTTCAATTCTTTTTCAACATCAACCAACTGTGTGTAAAATTCGTCATTCTTTGCACTTTTTGCTTTGTGGAGGTTTGCGTTATTTTTCATAAAATTCATCATTGCTTCACAAACATTGACTTCACGTCTTTGTATTGTCTGCCGTCAAAGAACAGTATCTGCCTGC
>CAVBYE010000055.1:0-16177 GCA_963599285.1 Bacteroidaceae bacterium
CAACTTCAGCTTTCAATAATTCAACTTTAAGGGTTTCACCCTCAACAACACGGTGCTGTTTACCACCGCTTTGGATTACTGCGTACATATTGTACTCCAAACATGCCCGTGTCGTCGTGCCGATACTGGATTATACCGATCTTCAAACGAACGCCACTGGGGGTTATATGAAGCGGTGAATTTTAAGTGAAATTAGGCTAAACAACAAGCCATTTTACATAAAATATTCATGCGGCCTAAAAAGCCTTTTTTTGCTCAATTTGACTATATTTTAAGCAAAATTGATTAATTTGTCTTACAGGCACAATTTACAATAGATTTTTTGCAGCAAAGCGCTAAGCTATGCTTAAACAAGCAGGTTAAAAAATATCAGCTGCTGATCTTTTTATCGACATCGACTTAATTGCACAATTTCACTGCGCCCATATTTACGATAAATTGTTACAATAGCATTAGCTTTGCAATTTCAACATTATAGAGGTTTCTCTTTCATGGCCATCGACTTTAAGCAAGACATTCTCGCGCCTGTTGCTTCCGACTTTGCTGCGATGGATACCTTTATTAATGAGGGGATTACTTCCAAAATTGCTTTAGTGATGGCAGTGAGTCGACATGTGGTTGAAGCGGGTGGCAAACGTATGCGCCCGATTATGTGTTTATTGGCAGCAAAAGCCTGTGGTGTTGAAGACTTAGAACAACATCGCCGCTTGGCCGCCATTATTGAAATGCTTCATACCGCAACTTTAGTTCATGATGATGTCGTGGATGAATCAGGCTTACGTCGTGGTCGTCCTACTGCCAATGCCACATGGGACAACCAAACCGCCGTTTTGGTGGGCGATTTCCTGATTTCACGTGCCTTTGATTTATTGGTTGATCTGAATGACCTTAAACTACTCAAAGATTTCTCTACCGGAACCTGTGAGATTGCTGAAGGCGAAGTGCTACAACTGCAATCGCAGCATCAACCTGACACCACTGAAGCGACCTATTTGGCCATTATTCACGGCAAAACTTCACGCTTATTTGAAATGGCCACTGTAGGTTCAGCGATTTTAGCCAAGCAACCTCAATACATTGATGCCTTGCGTCAGTTCGCAGGTCACTTTGGCAATGCTTTCCAAATCATTGATGATATTTTAGACTATACTTCTGATGCAGAAACGCTCGGTAAAAATATTGGCGATGATTTAATGGAAGGTAAACCAACCTTGCCATTAATTGCTGCGCTGAAAAATATTTCAGGCGAAGAACATGACATTGTACGCCGCAGTATTGCCACTGGCGGTACTGAGCAACTTGATCGTGTGATTGAGATTGTGCATGCCTCAGGTGCCCTCGACTACTGTCGCCAACGTGCACATGAGGAAACTGAAGCAGCCATTGCTGCGCTCAAGAGCTTACCTGAATCCGAATCGCGTCAGGCGCTCATTCATTTGGCGCAACTTGCCTTACATCGTATTCAATAATAGTGCCTATGCATATAAACTTTCACGATCTTTTTATTGACATGCAGCGCCAACTCGAAGCTCGAGTGGCGCTCGATCAACAACTCCTTGTCGACTTGGTTGACCGACTACGACCGAGTGATTGTAACAATTTAGAAGAAATTCGTAGTCGCGTTCATGCCTTAATCACTGCCCTGCTACGTACGCCTAACGCCATTTATACCTTACAAAGTTTTGGTTTAGGGGTCATGAGTCAGTACAAACAAAGTAGTTTGTATGCCGATACAGGTATTCTGTCTCAAGATGGTTTTTGGAATCAGCTGTTTAAACGTCTCGGCGCGCATATTTTACCGCTCATTCCCGATGACACCCAGCTTCAACAACTGTTGCGTTTGGTCTTTCATGAACGCAGTGATAAGTATTGGCTTGAAAATATTGATGACCAAGATTGGCAACAGCTATTTAGCCTGCTTAGCCAAGGGTATAGTCATCAACAACAGAAAAACTACATTAGTCGCGAACTGATTAAAGCCATTACCGTACTCTCATATCGAATTAGTGGTATTGGCTTATACCCTGAATTTATTGAAGCTGATCCGAGTCTAAATGAATATGAATCACCCTTTCTGGTACAAAACCGTGAAGTAATTGATTTTATTCGTCAATATAAAAAACTGCAGCGTCATACCGATACCATGATGGTGGTGATGCCCCCTGATGCCTCACAAGCGTTGGTCATGCTCGAACAATGTCATGATGTGGTACATAAAATTCGCCGCTCCACCAAACGTATTGGCGTGAGTATTAGCCTGACCTATTTATTGGCACTGCTTGAACAATGCTTAGAACGTTTAGAATTGCTGCTCAATTTAATGGTACAAAGCGAGCAGATCCGTTTTGCAATTTTAAAAGAGCTCCTCATTGACATTACTGCCACCAGTTATGATGAGCTGAGCGTGCGCTCTTTGCTGACCACCAACAGTGAGTTAATTGCCCTACAAGTGACTGAAAATGCCAGTAAAACGGGTGAACACTATGTCAGCACCGACAAAGATGGCTTTTGGGGCATGTATAAGTCGGCCGCAGGCGCAGGCGTTATTATTGCCACCATGGCCACCTTAAAAACCCTGATGGCACGTGTGTCAATGGCACCGCTCATGCAGGCTTTGGCCTATAGCCTCAATTACTCTTTGGGCTTTATGTTGATTCACGTTTTACATTTTACCGTAGCAACCAAACAACCCGCGATGACTGCAGCAGCCTTGGCTTCAACGGTACAGCATCGTAAAGGCTCGAAGATGGCACAGCTTGCAGAGCTGACCGCCTTAATTGTAAATATTATTCGCACCCAATTTATTGCCATTTTAGGCAATATCTCTATTGCCATTCCTACCGCAGCCCTCATTGCCTTACTTTGGGATGTGGCTTTACATGAACCGCTCATGACCCATGCCAAAGCGGCAAAGACCTTACATGATTTAAATCCATTTACCTCCTTGGCGGTGCCACACGCTGCTATTGCAGGGGTATGTTTGTTTTTATCTGGGCTTCTGGCGGGTTACTTTGACAATATGGCGGTTTACCGTAAAGTTGGCCCGCGCTTAAAAGCCCATCCACGCCTCAAGCGTTGGCTCAGTGCTGAGCGCCTGACCCGTTTTGCCGAATATGTGGAGCGTAATTTGGGTGCACTGGCAGGCAACTTCTTGTTTGGCATTATGCTCGGCAGTATGGGCACCATTGGTTTTTTATTGGGCTTACCCTTAGATATTCGTCATATTGCCTTTGCATCAGCCAACTTTATTCAAGGCTTGCTCAACATTAACCAACCCGACGCAGGGCTAGTGATTGTGTCGTTTTTGGGTGTGTTACTGATTGGTCTCACCAACTTATTTGTCAGCTTTACCCTCACCATTATTGTGGCACTGCGTGCACGTCGCGTACGCTTCGAGCAATGGCAACCTTTGGCCAAGTTGGTCCTTACCCATTTTTTAACCCGCCCAAGCGACTTTTTTTGGCCACCTAAAGCCGCCATGCCAATTGAGGAAGAATTACAGAAGAAATCCGGCAACAAATAATTTGTTATATTTATTTTGTTGAGCCTTACACAAATACAAAAAAGAAATTAGCATAATTTACACACACTTGAAATGAAGTGTACTGACAAGTACACTTTAGCCCAAGGATTCACCGAACCTCAACACCTGGCTTATCTTTGAGTTTGAACATGCCCTATTGGTTGCTGTTTCTCGGTTGTTTTTTGTTATTTTTCAGTCTATTGCTTTTCATTACGCCACTGGGTCAATCGCTTGATTTTGAGCTAGTGATGTGGCTGAGTCGCAATCGAATAGACGATTTAGATCAAATTGCACGCTGGCTTTCCTTCCTTGGCGGCACGCCATGTGTATTATTTTTTAGCGCGCTATGGTGTTTACATCTTGCATGGTATAAAAATTACACAAAGATCAACTTTATAAGTCTAGGACTCATCGGAAGTATTGGCCTTATTTGGCTCTTAAAAGTTCTTATTGCACGGCCACGTCCACCGGAAATTTATCATCTCGTGGCGAGCTATGGAGCATCGTTTCCAAGTGCACACAGTGGTTATGCAGCCGCTTTAGTCGGCTTAATATTATTAACCCGCTCATCTTATTCACCCTATATTGTCTTTTTTGCAATGCTGTGGTGGGTGATGATGGGAAGTTCTCGAGTGTATTTAGGGGTCCACTTTCCATCCGATGTATTATCAGGTTGGGGGATTAGTTTTATATGGATTGCACTGCTGTATCTGCTTGGCAAATACTTCTTTCATCCTAAAAACAAAATTTTAAATAAACATCTTAATTGAGGTGGAATAATGATGTCTGCAAAGCTTTGGGCACCTGCCCTAACCGCTTGCGCATTAGCAACAAGTCTAGCGCTTGTTGGTTGTAGTGACAAAGATGAGGCAGCGAAAAACCCTGCTGCAGCTCAACAACAAATGCCACCAACGGAAGTTGGTGTTGTTGTTGCACAACCGCAAAGTGTCGAACAATCCGTTGAATTGTCTGGTCGTACGACAGCCTTTGAAGTGTCTGAAGTGCGTCCGCAAACCAATGGTGTGATTTTACGCCGTTTGTTCAATGAAGGTAGCTATGTCCGTGAAGGTCAAGCCCTCTACGAGATTGATTCAAGTAGCAACCGTGCTGCGGTAGATGGTGTGCGCGCTCAACTTGCACGTCAAGTAGCGAACTTAAATGTATTGCGTGTGAAACGTGATCGTTATGCACAGTTGGTTGGCTCAAATGCCATTTCCAAACAAGAATATGACGATGCCGTGGCACAAGTGCAACTGGCTGAAGCCGATGTGGCTGCAACCAAAGCACAACTGCGTAGTGCGGAAATCAATTTGGGTTACTCAATTGTACGTGCCCCAATTTCAGGTCAGACCAACCGTTCAACTGTAACTGCCGGTGCTTTAGTCACTGCCAGCCAAGCGGATCCGTTGGTGACGATTCAACGTCTTGACCCGATTTATGTCGACATTAACCAATCGAGTGCAGAGCTGTTACGTTTACGTCAACAACTCAGCCAAGGCAACTTAAATAGCTCAAATAACACCACGGTGAAATTAAAGCTTGAAGATGGCAGCTATTACCCTGTGGAAGGACGTCTTGCATTTGCCGATGCCAGTGTAAATCCAGATACAGGCACTGTGACGTTACGTGCCGTGTTCCCGAACCCACGCTATGTATTGTTGCCAGGCATGTTTGCCACTGCACAAATCGTGCAAGGTGAAGTCCCTAACGCCTACCTCATTCCACAAGCTGCCATTACCCGTACCCCAACAGGTCAAGCGATGGCCATGCTCGTTGGTGCAGATGGTAAAGTTGCACCGCGCCCAGTGACCACATCAGGAAGCCAAGGCAGCAATTGGATTGTGACCGAAGGGCTAAATCCAGGTGATCGCGTGATTGTCGATGGAATTGCCAAAGTCAAACCTGAGCAACAAGTGGTTGTGAAGCCGTATCAGCCAAATGCTGCTGCACCTCAAGGCGCTGCGCCTCAAGCGGCACCTCAAGCGCAACAACCTGCAAGTGAAGCACAGCCAGCACCTGAACAAAAAGCGCAAGCTTAAGGGGTAAATCAATGGCTCAATTCTTTATTCATCGCCCCATTTTTGCGTGGGTGATTTCATTGGTCATCATGTTGGCGGGTATTCTCACGCTAACAGGCATGCCAATTGCACAGTACCCGACCATTGCGCCACCCACTGTCTCAATTTCTGCAACGTATCCAGGTGCTTCTGCTGAAACAGTAGAAAACACCGTAACGCAGATTATTGAACAGCAAATGAATGGTCTCGATGGCCTGCGTTATATCTCGTCAAACAGTGCCGGTAATGGTCAAGCCTCAATTACCTTAAACTTTGACCAAGGGATTGACCCAGACATCGCACAGGTTCAGGTTCAAAACAAGTTGCAATCTGCAACTGCTTTGTTGCCTGAAGATGTACAGCGTCAAGGTGTGCGTGTCACTAAGTCTGGGGCAAGCTTCTTACAAGTATTAGCCTTCTACTCAGACAGTGATGCCCTCTCTGCCGATGACATTAAAGACTACGTCAACTCTAACATCTCGGAACCGTTAAGCCGTGTGCCAGGTGTGGGTGAAGTGCAAGTCTTTGGTGGTTCATATGCAATGCGCATTTGGTTAGATCCAGCCAAAATGGCCAGCTTACAAGTTACGCCAAGTGACATTGCTACAGCCATTCGTACCCAAAATGCGCAAGTCGCGGTTGGTCAACTTGGTGGCTCGCCTTCAGTTGAAGGGCAAGTGTTAAACGCGACCGTGACGGCACAAAGTCTTCTGCAAACGCCTGAACAATTTGCCAACATCTTCTTACGTAATACCCGCGATGGCGCACAAGTGCGTCTAGGCGATGTAGCACGCGTCGAGTTAGGTGCAGACACTTACCAATTTGACTCGAAATTCAATGGTAAACCTGCGGGTGGTGTGGCAATTAAACTTGCAACAGGTGCCAATGCTTTAGACACAGCTCAAGCCGTTGAAGAACGCTTAGATCAACTTCGTGCCAACTACCCTGCGGGCATGAAAGACGAGCTGGCATTTGATACCACACCATTCATTCAGCTGTCGATCGAATCGGTTGTACATACCCTGATTGAAGCGGTGATTTTGGTCTTTATCGTGATGTTCTTGTTCTTACAGAACTGGCGTGCCACGATTATTCCAACATTGGCTGTTCCTGTGGTGGTGTTAGGGACCTTTGCGGTTATTAACTTATTTGGCTTTACCATTAACACCTTAACCATGTTTGCCATGGTGTTGGCGATTGGTCTTTTGGTCGATGATGCGATCGTTGTGGTCGAAAACGTTGAGCGGATGATGGTCGAGGAACATCTCGATCCTGTCACTGCAACCGAACAGTCCATGAAGCAAATTTCTGGTGCCTTAGTCGGGATCACCTCTGTATTGACAGCGGTATTCGTACCGATGGCCTTTATGAGTGGCACCACGGGGGTGATTTACCGTCAGTTCTCAGTCACCCTTGTGACGGCGATGATCTTGTCACTGATTGTGGCACTGACCTTCACCCCAGCCCTGTGTGCTACCCTGCTCAAACAGCATGATCCGCACAAAACGCCAAGCAACAACATCTTTGCCCGTTTCTTCCGTTGGTTTAACCGTACCTTCGATGATGTTGCAGAGAAATATAAGAACGGTGTTAACCGCTTAACCCATGCCAAACTTTTCGCAGGCGCACTTTATGTCGTCGTGATTGGTGTGATGGTGTTCTTATTTGCAAAACTTCCATCTTCGTTCTTACCTGACGAAGACCAAGGTGTGGTCATGACCTTGGTGCAATTACCACCCAATGCCTCATTAGAGCGTACCGGTGACACGATTGACCAAATGACAGGTTTCTTCTTAAACAATGAAAAAGAGCATGTTGAATCTGTATTTAGCGTCGCGGGCTTCTCCTTCTCAGGGGTCGGTCAAAACGCGGGTATGGCCTTCATCAAACTTAAAGATTGGGCAGAACGAACCACGCCAGAGTCGCAAGTGGGTGCCATTATTGGCCGTGGTATGGCCTTAAACATGATTGTGAAAGATGCCACCTACATTATGCCATTACAGCTTCCTGCGATGCCGGAGTTGGGGGTAAGTGCAGGCTTTAACTTCCAGTTAAAAGATGCATCAGGCCAAGGCCATGAGAAACTATTGCTCGCACGTAATATGATCTTAGGTGCAGCCGCACAAGACCCACGTCTAATGGGCGTGCGTCCAAATGGTCAAGAAGATACTCCACAATACAAAATCATTGTTGACCAAGCGCAAGCGGGTGCAGCAGGGGTAAGTATTGCAGAAATCAATAGCACCATGAGCATTGCTTGGGGTGGTTCATACATCAATGACTTCGTCGATCGTGGCCGTATTAAGAAGGTCTATGTGCAAGCTGAAGCCAATGCCCGTATGATGCCAGAAGACCTCAGCAAGTGGTATGTACGCAATAACAAAGGCGAGATGATTCCATTCTCTACCTTTGCGACGGGTCAGTGGACGTATGGTTCACCACGTCTTGAACGTTATAACGGTATCTCATCGATGAACATTCAAGGCACACCAGCACCTGGCGTGAGCTCAGGTGATGCGATGATTGCTATGGAGCAAATCATGGCCAAGCTGCCTGAAATGGGCTTATCTGGCTTTGACTATGAGTGGACAGGTTTATCACTTGAAGAACGTGATGCGGGCTCGCAAACGCCATTCTTATTGGCATTATCGCTGCTGATCGTGTTCTTATGTTTGGCTGCGTTATATGAAAGCTGGTCAATTCCATTCTCTGTACTGCTGGTGGTCCCTTTAGGTATTGTTGGCGCTGTGGGGATGACCTTTGGCGGTATGTTGTTGTTCAAAGATCCAAATCTATCCAACAACATTTACTTCCACGTGGCGATCATTGCGGTGATTGGTTTATCTGCAAAGAACGCGATTTTAATTGTGGAATTTGCCAAAGAACTCCAAGAGAAAGGCGAAGAGCTATTTGAAGCGACCATGCATGCAGCCAAAATGCGTCTACGTCCGATCATTATGACCACCTTAGCCTTTGGTTTTGGTGTACTGCCGCTTGCACTGTCAACAGGTGCGGGTGCAGGTAGCCAACACTCTGTAGGTTATGGGGTCTTGGGCGGCGTCATCAGCTCGACCTTATTGGGTATCTTCTTTATTCCGGTGTTCTATGTTTGGATTCGAAGCATCTTCAAATACAAACCGAAACCACAAAAAACGGAGCACATTTCGTAATGCAAAACCGATGGTCAATCGCTGGCCGTGGTGTTGTACTTTCTGCGCTTGCGCTTGCTTTGACAGCCTGTCAAAGCATGCGTGGCCCAGAGCCACAAGTGCAACCAACAACGCTAGTGGAACAATATGTTGCACCTGTTGCAACCGGCCCGTCTGTGGCTGAATTGGGTTACAAAGACTTCTTCGCTGATCAACGCTTAAACCAAGTGATTGATTTGGCGCTGAACAACAACCGTGATTTACGTATTGCAGCACTGAATATTCAACGTGCTCAACAAGTCTATCAAATTAGCGAAAACAACCAGTTGCCTACCATTGGCGCAAGTGGTGGTGTCCTGCGTCAAGATACAGGCTCAGGTACAGCAACACGTTATAACGTTGGCTTAGGGGCAACCGCCTACGAGCTTGATTTTTGGGGTCGTGTTCGCAGCCTCAAAGACAACGCTTTAGATAACTACTTGGCAACCTCAAGTGCACGTGATGCCACACAAATCACGCTGATTAGTCAGGTGGCACAGGCATGGCTGAATTATTCGTTTGCCAAAGCACAATTGGGCTTGGCTGAAAAAACCTTAAGCACTCAGCTTGAAGCCTACAACATCAACAAAAAACGTTTTGATGTGGGAATTGATAGTGCCCTACCGATGCGTCAAGCACAAATTACGGTAGAAACTGCAAAAAGTGATGTGGCCAATTACAAAACCCAAATCACCCAAGCCCAAAACTTGTTAAATCTGTTGGTGGGTCAGACCGTGCCAAGCAACTTGTTGCCTGCTGCCCGTGTGAGCCGTATTACCACAGCGTCAACCTTACGTGCTGGTTTACCAAGTGATCTGCTCAACAACCGCCCTGATTTACGTGCGGCTGAATATCAATTGTCTGCTGCAGGGGCCAACATTGCCGCTGCCAAAGCACGCTTGTATCCAACCATTAGCTTGACAGGGACAGCAGGTTTGGCGTCAACATCACTCAGTGACTTGTTTAAATCAGGTGCCTTTGTGTGGTCGTTGGGTCCAAGTCTAGATATTCCACTGTTTGATTGGGGTACACGCCAAAACAACATTAAAATTTCCGAAACCGATCAGCAAATCGCTTTGTCTAACTATGAAAAGTCGATTCAAACCGCGTTCCGTGAAGTCAATGATGCCTTGGCCGTACGTCAAAATATTGGGGATCGTATTGCGGCTCAGCGCCGCTTAGTCGATGCCACCAATGCAGCTTATCAAATTTCCAACTCACGTTTCCGTGCCGGAATTGATGGCTTCTTGACGGTACTTGATGCGCAGCGTACAGCGTATGCCGCAGAACAAGGCCTCTTATTGCTTGAGCAAGCCAACTTAAATAACCAAGTTGAAGCCAAAGCACGCTTGTATCCAACCATTAGCTTGACAGGTACAGCAGGTTTGGCGTCAACATCACTCAGTGACTTGTTTAAATCAGGTGCCTTTGTGTGGTCGTTGGGTCCAAGTCTAGATATTCCACTGTTTGATTGGGGTACACGCCAAAACAACATTAAAATTTCCGAAACCGATCAGCAAATCGCTTTGTCTAACTATGAAAAGTCGATTCAAACCGCGTTCCGTGAAGTCAATGATGCCTTGGCCGTACGTCAAAATATTGGGGATCGTATTGCGGCTCAGCGCCGCTTAGTCGATGCCACCAATGCAGCTTATCAAATTTCCAACTCACGTTTCCGTGCCGGAATTGATGGCTTCTTGACGGTACTTGATGCGCAGCGTACAGCGTATGCCGCAGAACAAGGCCTCTTATTGCTTGAGCAAGCCAACTTAAATAACCAAGTTGAAGTGTATAAAACACTAGGTGGTGGTTTAAAAACTTACTCAAATGATGAGGTTTTAAAAACTCCGTCGAGTGCTGTTATCAATGAAAATAGTGCAAACAAATAATACGGTTTGACACGAAAAAAAGCTCACCTTGCGTGGGCTTTTTTTATTGCTATTTGTGTGGATTTTTCCTATCTTCAAAGCAGATTAAAAGGATATTGCCATGTTATTAAGTAATTTAGAAAGCGTGCCTGCGCATCAGATTGTGCGCCAATTGGATGTAGTTTATGGCAGTACAGTGCGCAGTAAACATGTCGGGCGCGATTTGTTGGCTGGACTGAAAAATATTGTCGGGGGTGAGCTCACCGCTTATACCGAATTACTCGAAGAATCACGCCAAGAGGCCATGAATCGAATGATCGAAAAGGCCCGTGCTTTAGGGGCTAATGCCATTGTCGGGATTCGTTTTTCGACCTCTAATATTACCCAAGGTGCATCTGAACTGTTTGTCTATGGCACTGCTGTTGTCGTTGAAGCACAACCGACGCGTCTTCCTGATCCTTTTTCGACACAGCCTTAACGCATGGAAAATTTAATCTTTCAGTTGGTGATTTTTGCACTACTTTTTAGTGTGGGCTTTGCCTTTGGTCGGCGCAATGAACGCCAACACTTGGCTGAACTTGAACAAAATGAGCAGCGCCTTGCCTATATTAGTGTGGGCAATTTACGTAAAGTTGAGTTCGAACACCACGGTCAGTTGATCAGCAGTAACGTGGTGATCTCACATGACTACTTTAAGTATGTCTTGGCCAGTGTACAAAATTTCTTTGGCGGCCGCTTAAGCAGCTATGAAAGTATTGTCGAACGAGCACGCCGTGAAGCAATGGTGCGCTTAAAAATCCAAGCCGAGCAGCTTGGTGCCACCCACATTGCCGCAGTGCGCTTATCCACGACGGACTTAGGCATGGGCGGTATGGTCGAAGTGTTTGCCTATGGCACGGCGATTACCACAGACCCGTCCCGTTAACCGCCCTACATGCAAAGCCTATAGGTTATTTTACCTTGGCTTTGCGAATCATTTTATACAGCAAGGGCGGTGAAAGCCGTGACATCCATACGGCTAGTTTTTCTTTTAAGCCACCCACTACAATATGTTCCTGCCCCTGCTGCAAAGCTTCAAGCACTTGGGCAGCAAACTCGTCAGCATCTAAACCATTTTCAATCGCCTCATCTTGATGCCCTTGTGGTTTACCTTCGCCATTTAAGGCATTAAAAGAGACATTGGTTTTCACAAAACCTGGAAACACCACCGAAACGTGCAGCCCGTGCTCGGCCACTTCCGCGCGTAAACTGTTGGCCCACATATGAATTGCCGCTTTTGCCGCAGAATAGGTAGCACGGTACTGAGTACCCAATAAACCAGCCACACTCGAAATAAAGACCACCCGCCCCGCTTTTTGTTTCAATAGTGTGGGTAAGACCGTTTTGGTTAAAAACACTTGTGAGAAATAATCCACTTCCATAATCGCGCGTTCAGCTTGCATGGTGGTGTCTTGAATTAAGGCACGCTGACTTAAACCAGCATTATTGATGAGCCAGTCAATGCGGCCTTTTTCTGCCATGACTTTGGCATGCGCCTGCAGCACCTGCATCTCATTGCTAATATCGGCCGTGACCACCAAATGCCGTTCAGGAGCAACTAAACTTTGGCGTACTTGTTCTAAGGCCTGCTCACGGCGAGCAGTAAGCACCACACTTGCCCCTTGTGCGGCACAGACCTTCGCCAAAGCTTGACCAAGACCTGAGGATGCCCCAGTAATCCATACCACTTTATCTTGTAATGTTTCAGCCTGTTTCATGTGCCGATCCTGTGTGATCCAATAAAATAAATGCTGCGAAATGCTGTAAATAATGCTGTGCTGCCGGCAAAGCCAACTGTTGCCCAACTTTTTCTAAACGTTTATAGGCCATTTGCGTGGTCAGATGAATGACGCCACTTAAGCTCTTATCCACCATAAAATTAAAATTCAGCATTTTTTTAGGTTCATGCAACAAATGTGTCACGCCACAATCCACGATTTGGGTTAGGGTTTTAAAGGCCAGTGGAATAGCGTCGACCTGTCCAGCATTCACCTGCTGTTGATGGTCTAAAAACGCATGTGCCAATGCAGGATCAATGGGATAACTCAAATACGGCTGCCCGCCTTCAACACGGGTCATGTCATATAAATAGTTGACCATTGGTGTTAAGCGCTCAGGTTTAAATAGCCCCAATGCCCAAGGCAAATGTTTACGAATTACCCCACGAATCTGTTCAATGGTCTGTTCAGACTCATAATTTTGCTGGGTGGCGTGTGCAGCCTGTGCAAGTTCACCAAACACTTGATCCACCATGGCACAGGCAATATCCGCCAAAGTATTGCCCAAGGCTTGCGTCATGGCTGGATGAGGGTGTGCATTTATTTCATTCTTCAAATTTAAAAATTGCATATACACCGGTGCTGCAATTTTCAGTTGTACACGTGCCGCCATGGCGAACCTCTATTTTTATTATAGATTTAGCCTTCAGCATAGGCGATATTTGCCCTGCTGCCAATTGCATAAACTTTGATTTTGCGAAATCCCGCAGCTTAAGATTTTTTGCTACAATACTCGCAATTTTTATCCACTTTTGAACTGTTCGAACTATGACTGATTCAGCGCAAAATATCGCGACAACCTACGATCCGACTGAGATCGAGAAAAAATGGTACCAAACTTGGGAAGAGCGTGGTTACTTCAAACCGTCTGAAAATGGCGAATCATTCTGTATCATGATTCCACCGCCAAACGTCACCGGTAGCTTGCACATGGGTCATGGTTTTAACAATGCCATCATGGATGCTTTGACACGTCATAAACGTATGTCTGGCTTCAACACCCTGTGGCAACCGGGTACGGATCACGCAGGTATTGCAACGCAAATGGTTGTAGAGCGTCAGTTGGGTGCGCAAGGTGTGAGCCGTCATGACCTAGGTCGTGAAAAGTTCATCGAAAAAGTATGGGAATGGAAAGAACAATCTGGCGGTAACATTACCCGTCAAATCCGTCGTTTAGGTTCTTCTGTAGACTGGTCTCGTGAACGCTTCACCATGGATGATGGTTTATCAAATGCTGTAAAAGAAGTGTTTGTTAAACTTCACGAACAAGGTTTGATTTACCGTGGTAAACGCCTTGTAAACTGGGATCCAAAATTACAAACTGCCCTTTCTGACTTAGAAGTTGAGTCTGATAAAGAAGAAGCAGGTTCATTGTGGCACTTCAAATACTTCTTTGAAGATAAGTCACTTCGTACCCACGATGGTAAAGATCACATTGTTGTGGCAACCACTCGTCCTGAAACATTATTAGGTGATACAGCGGTTGCTGTTGCACTTGATGATGAACGCTATGCGGCACTTGTAGGTCAAAACATTATCCTACCAATTACAGGTCGTGCTGTTCCTATCGTTAAAGATGAATATGTCGACAAAGAATTCGGTACAGGCTGTGTAAAAATCACCCCTGCACACGACTTCAATGACTATGAAGTAGGTAAACGTTGCGAATTGCCAATCATCAACATCTTCAACAAAAATGCTGAAGTGCTTGCTGAGTTTGAATATATCGCTAAAGCGGGCGAGCAAATTTCTAAAACCATTCCTGCGCCTGCAGACTATGTTGGTTTAGAGCGTTTTGAAGCACGTAAAAAGTTAGTAGAACAAGCTGAAAGCGAAGGCTGGTTAGATCAAATTCAGCCATACACATTGAAACCACCTCGTGGTGACCGTTCAGGTGTGATTGTTGAGCCGTTATTGACGGACCAATGGTATGTGAAGATTGCGCCGCTTGCTGAACCTGCAATCAAAGCAGTGAAAGATGGCGACATCAAATTTGTACCTGAGCAATACAGCAACATGTACATGGCTTGGATGAACAACATTCAAGACTGGTGTATCTCGCGTCAATTGTGGTGGGGTCACCGTATCCCTGCTTGGTACGATGCAGAAGGCAATGTTTACGTAGGCCGCAATGAAGATGAAGTTCGTGCGAAAAACGGCATTGCACCTGAAGTTGAATTGAACCAAGACGAAGACGTATTGGATACATGGTTCTCATCGGGTCTTTGGACATTCTCAACTTTAGGTTGGACGGGTGACGAAGCGAAAGATAAAGAAAACTATTTCTTAAATACTTTCCACCCGACTGATGTTCTTGTAACAGGTTTCGACATCATCTTCTTCTGGGTTGCTCGTATGATTATGCTTACGATGCACTTCATGAAAAATGAAGATGGTACGCCACAAGTGCCGTTCAAAACTGTGTATGTACATGGTTTGGTACGTGATGGCGAAGGTCAGAAGATGTCTAAATCTAAGGGTAACGTGCTTGACCCATTAGATTTGATTGACGGTGTTGATCTTGAAACTTTAGTACAAAAACGTACAACAGGTTTGATGAACCCGAAACAAGCGGCGAAGATTGAAAAATCAACCCGTAAAGAATTCCCTGAAGGTATTCAATCTTACGGTACAGATGCGGTTCGTTTCACATTCTGTGCGCTTGCAAACACGGGTCGTGACATTAAGTTCGACATGAAACGTGTTGAAGGTTACCGTAACTTTGCCAACAAAATCTGGAACGCGACTCGTTTCGTGATGATGAACTGCGAAGAGCAAGTGATTGGTCAAGAAGTTCGCCAAGACCTTTGGGAATTGCCTGAACAATGGATCGTAAGCCGTCTACAAAAAGCGGAACAAGCAGTGCAAACCGCATTTGCAACGTATCGTTTAGACTTGGCTGCACAAGCGATTTACGAGTTCATTTGGAATGAATACTGTGACTGGTATGTAGAGCTGACTAAGCCTGTTCTAAATGACGAAAACGTATCGGTTGAGCGTAAAGCTGAAGTACGTCGTGTGCTTCTTTCTGTGATGGAAGCGTCTTTACGTTTGGCTCATCCGTTGATGCCGTACCTTACAGAAGAAATCTGGCAAACGCTTGCGCCGAAACTGAACATCGTTGGCGAAACCATTATGCTTGCACAGTACCCTGTTGCTGACCAAGCGCTTATCAATGAACAAGCTGAAGCAGATATGCAATGGCTTCAAGGTTTGATTGGTGCGGTACGTAACATCCGTGGTGAGATGGGTCTAGGTAATGCTCGCTTGTTGCCTGTTCTACTTCAAAACACGACTGATGCGGAAAAAGCGCAAATCGCACGTATTGAACCGTTGTTTAAAGCATTGGCAAAAGTTGAAAGCATTACGTTCCTGGCTGATGCTGAACAACCGCCATTGTCTTCATCATCTGTAGTCGGTCATGTGTCTGTATTCGTTCCAATGAAGGGCTTAATTGACCCTAAAGCGGAATTGGGTCGTCTACAAAAAGACTTAGACAAGGTTCAAAAACAGCATGACCAAATTGCAACTAAACTTTCTAACGAAGGTTTTGTGGCAAAAGCACCTGCGGCTGTGGTTGAAGGCGAGAAAGTGAAACTTGCTGAGTTTGCTGATCAGTTAGCGAAGATTAAAGCGAATATGGAGCAAATTGCGGCGCTTTAATGTGTTGTTAGTTTGATCTAATTTGTGTATAAAGGGCTGATTATTCAGCCCTTTATTATTT
>CAVBYE010000056.1:0-15954 GCA_963599285.1 Bacteroidaceae bacterium
GAACGGCCGTTACACCATAAAATGGCATCGGCTTTAATTTTCTTACCACTTTGTAGATGTAGTACAACATGGTCATCAAAGGTTTCTAAATGATCAATTTGTTCGTTGTGACGAATTAATACGCCTTGTTCACGTAAGTGATAGGACAATGCATCCGAAATTTCATCATCAAGATAGCTGAGTAATTTTGGCTGAGTATTAATTAAATCCACTTTATGATCTAAACCAATAAAGATCGATGCATATTCACAACCAATTACACCTGCACCATAAATGATGATTTTTTGGATTGAATAATCAAGATCTAAAATCTTATCTGAATCAAAGACGCGTGGATGATTAAAATCAAGCGCTGCAGGACGATATGGACGAGAACCGGTTGCCACCACAATTTGCTGGCAAATAATGGTTTCGGTAATGCCGTCTGGATTAAACACCAACACTGTATTATGGTCTTGAATGTATGCTCGACCATGGTAGATCGCAATTTTATTGCGGTCATAAAAGCGCGAATGGGTTTCGACTTGTTGCTGAATCACCTTGTGCGCACTTTGCAACACTTGTTTCATGGTGAACTGGCGCCAATCGCCCATTTTTTTAAACATTGGATCACGGCGATAACGGGTAATGTTTGACACCGTTTGACGCAATGCTTTACTTGGAATCGTACCTACATGCGTACAGTTACCACCTAATTGCTCACGCATATCTACAATCGCAACTTTCTTACCAGATTTGGCAAGTTTCATTGCCGCGCCTTCACCCGCAGGGCCTGAACCGAGAACAACCGCATCATATTTTACGAAAGTCCCACTAACGACCTCTTTCTTACGTGGCATTCAACGCTCCTTCAAAAATTTCGATTTTGTCGTTTATCTTAATAACATTATGACGCAAATAGAATGCCTTTGCTGTATTTAGTCATCATATATTAACCAATAACAACATTTCTAAAATGAATATTGTTTTTACCCCATTTAGAAGTAACTTGGTTATAATGCTTTATCTTTTAAAGTCTCTCCCCCGTTAAAAAACAGTGGAAAAATTAAATATGTCTGAAAACCGTAAACCTGAACAGGGTGTTAAACTCCGTGGCGCCGAAAAAGTCGCGCGTATTCCTGTAAAAGTTGTTCCTACGGTTGAAACCCCACGTAAGCCAGATTGGATTCGCGTTAAAATGGCGGCACCGGAAGAAGTGCAACGCATTAAAACCACCTTACGTGCGCAAAAATTGCATACTGTTTGTGAAGAAGCGGCTTGTCCGAACCTGCCTGAGTGTTTTGGTGGCGGTACCGCAACCTTTATGATTATGGGTGATATTTGTACCCGTCGTTGCCCGTTCTGCGACGTGGCACATGGTCGTCCTAACGCCCTTGACCCAGACGAACCGCGTCATATGGCAGAAACTATTGCCAATTTGGGGCTTAAATATGCGGTCATTACCTCGGTAGACCGTGATGACTTATTGGATGGTGGTGCACAGCATTTTGTGGATTGTATTAAAGAAGCACGTGCTTTAAGTCCAAAAACTTTACTTGAGATTTTAGTGCCTGACTTCCGTGGTCGTATGGATGTGGCATTACGTATTATGACGGAATGTCCGCCAGACGTCTTTAACCACAACATCGAAACTGTGCCGCGTTTATATAAAGCGATGCGTCCAGGTTCAGATTACCAGCACTCTTTAAACTTATTAAAAATGTTTAAAGAATATTGCCCAGATGTACCAACCAAGTGTGGTTTGATGGTGGGCATTGGTGAAACTGAAGAAGAAGTGATTGCCCTGCTTGATGATTTACACGCGCATGGCGTAGATTACGTGACCATTGGTCAGTATTTACAGCCATCGAAGCAACATGCTGCGATTGACCGTTTTGTGACGCCTGAAGAGTTCGAGCGTTATACTGCACATGGTCAAAAGCTTGGCTTTAAGAATATTTGGGCAGCGCCAATGGTACGTTCAAGCTACTTTGCTGACCGTCAATATTATGGCGAGCCAGTACCTGCGGTACGTCGTAAAGCAGATCCTGCGAAAAAAATTGATGTACAAGTCATTGAAGCGTAATACTTCAATACGTTTAAAAGCCCTCAATTGAGGGCTTTTTTTAAATCTTTTAGCCCATAAAAAAGCCCGTTTACACGGGCTTTTTTACATATTCATGCTTAATCTTCAAGGACTTTTGCTTGATTAATCAATTGTACAAAGATGTTGCCATCTTGGATTTGATTGGCACTTAATAACGCAAGTTTGACTAAAAATAATTCGCGTTTATCTTCAGCAATCGCATCAATGCTTTCTGCTAAATGATCGTAGACTTTTTCAAGTTCTGGAATGGAGATATTGCTCATGCTGCTGCTCCTGCTGGCGCCATGATAAATTGATTTAAAGTTTCAGTCAGTGCATTGTCACGGTAGCTGATCCAACGACCATTGATGTGATGACCCGGACGCACCAAGTACACAGCACCTGCCGCGGCAAAGAAACGTTCTTCGGCAATTTGCGCTGAAATACTTAAGTTAACATCTGCCTGTGCAACGGTAGCCGCATCAATATTTAACGCCACCAATTGTGCCGGTACACCACGCTTTTTAAGTGCTGCCACTTCAGCCACTAAACCTTCAGCCACTTGACCGTTTTCAGTCAATGCAACCACGCTAAATTTACCGGTAATTGAATCATATAAGAATGAGCCATCGGCAAATTTCACGTTTGGAATTAACGCACCATTTTCAGTGATTTCATTCATTAACGCGTTGTCGTCATTTTTACTATTTAATGGCGAATGGGTATAGGCATGTGGACGTGAGGTACGCCAATGGTACAACGGACGCACAAACTCATGTTCTAAAGATAACGATAACACGGCGTTACGCAGTAAGCGGAAACCATGGGATGGCGGTGCCATAAAGCGCGTTGATTTACCCGCTTCCGCGATAATTTCACGCGCAGCGCCTACACGGTCAAAGGTATAGCTTTCTAAAAGTTTTTCAGGCGCCCAACCATTGACCACCGCAGCAAGTTTCCATGCTAAATCTTGTGCATCTTGGAAACCGGTATTGGCACCACGTACCCCAAAGATTGGCAGTAAATGTGCCGCATCACCAACAAACATAATACGGTTATGCACATAGTTATCTAAAGTTAAAGCACGTGCTGAATAAACTGTGCTCCAATCCATTTCCCACTCTAAATGGTCTTGACCAATCATTTTTAATTGATCATTGACTGCTTTAGTTAGATTTTCAGTTTTTAAGGCTTCTTCAGGTGCAATGCTTGGATCTAACTGATAGTCAAAACGCCAAATATTGTCTGGCTCACGGTGCATTAAAATGGTATTACCCGGGTTCCAATCTGGAGAGAAGAACGCTAAACGCTCGGTTGGATAATCCAATTTAATACGGATATCGGCAATCACGAAACGACCTTCGTAGCTTGCACCTTCCATCCACAGCTTCATGCTTTCACGAATTGGCGAACGACCACCATCCGCCGCAACCACCCAATTTGAAATGTGACGGTACTCACCTTCAGGCGTATGTACAGTCAAAGTCACTTGATCATTGTCTTGGCTTTGCGCCACAACTTTGTTGCCCCAACGCACTTCAATGTTGTCCTGCGCTTGGATGGTTTCTAATAAATAATGTTCTAACCAATTTTGTTGTAGGTTATTTAGTGGATAGAACTGATCATGCTCATTGACCGGTGTTGCCATACGGAAACACACTTGACCTTTATAAATCGAATTACCATGCGTCCACGGTAATGCTTTTTGCATGATTTTATCTGCGGCGCCTGCGGCATTTAAAATTTCCATTGAGCGTTTGGTATACACCAAAGCACGGCTACCTTCAGACAATTGCTGCTCAGCTGAAAGTAAAACCACTTTAACCCCTTGCTTCGCGAGCAATAATGCAGTGCTCATCCCAATGGGGCCGGCTCCTACGACAGTGACTGTGTCTGCATCAGCAATCACGTCACTTTGGCTATGGAAGTGTGGGTACACTTGGTAGCGATAATAGAGCGAGTCGCGTGGCTTGGTTTCTGGAAAATGCATGTTGAACTCCTTGTCCTGCCGTTTTTAAGATTTTGATAAAGAAGAATATAGATCAGGTTTGGCAATGAAGCGGTAACCTTGACTACCGCGCAAGCCGTAAACATAAAAAGTAAATAATAAAATGGTCAGTACGGTACAAATCATCCACACCATACTAAATGAGCCTGTTGCAGTTGCGAGCATGGAAATCGCAGGTACACCCGTGGCAATCCCTAAGGTTTGGAAGCGCAAGCAAATACCATACACTTCACCATAGTGTTCAGGGCCATAGGTTTTTGAAGCAATCACTGCAGGTGTAACCGTCCCTACACAGTTACCCATGCCCCAGAACACCACCCCAACCAAACCGAGTACCCACATCTCACTTGAAGTCGTGAAAATAAATGGGATACAGGTCATTAAAATACAGGCCACCACAATCGCGGTTGAAAATATCGAACCAAATTTGTCGTAGAGCCAACCGAGTAAGACTTTGGCAAAAATCATGATGCCTAAGGTAATCACTAAGAAGGTTGCCGCTTGTTGCATCCCAAAGGTATTTTGCAAATACACCGGTAGCTGCAAGACAATACCACCACCGACAAAGCCCACTAAAAACTGCGCAGATAACATTGACCAAAAGAAAGGTTTCTTTTTTAGCTCTTTCGCCGGCAAATGCACCAAGGCGAGATTCGACTGTGTGTTGGTCTGTGGATCTGCAACGTGATCTGCACCAAGTGCCTTAAGCCCCATTTGTTCAGGCGACTCTTTAATTAGCGCGAGAACTAAGACTGTACCCACCACAAACATCATTAAAGCGACGCTTTGATAAGCAAAACCGGTGCTGTAATGTTCGATGCAGTAACTGATATATTTACTTAAGGCCATACCAAAGAAGGCACTACCCGATAACGCCAAACTCATGGCCAAACCTTTTTTCTCCACAAACCAACGATTGACTAAAATATTGGGTGGAATAAAGGTTAAGCCGGTTGAGAAAAAGCCAAACAGCGCTGCAACTACATACAGGCTTACCACGTTGGTAGCTAAAGAGAACGCCGCATAACTTAAGCAAAAGCCGGTTAAAAAGAATAAAAGTGCTTTTTTGGTATGTTGTTGTAAAAGCTTACCCACTTTGGGTGAAAACAGCATCACCGTAATATTAATAATGGTGGAACACAGCGCAAATTGTGTTGCACTGATGCCCACTTGCTGGGTAAAGGCATTTAAATAAATATTAAAGGTGGTGATGGTCAGTGCAATCGCTGAACCTGAAATCACCATCAATGCCAGTACAATCCACCAGCCGTAGAAAAATTTAGAATTTCCCATCGTGCTTTCCCTGAGTTTAAATCACAAGGTTGAGCACGAATGCCTCAACCTTGCGTGATTTGAGCGGTTAATGCCTGAGCAGTTCCTTGTAAGGCCTGTACGCGCTCATGGCTAAAATCAATGGGCAGGTGTTGTTCGCTACCGAGTGCCGCAATACAAAATTCAATTTCGCCATGAATATTGAAAATTGGCACGCAGATGGCATTGACCCCTGCCAGCATATCGCCTGAAACCGTGGCAGCGCCCACTTGGAGAATGCCCTGTTTCATCTGTTCAAATTCGTCCCAATTGCTTGGATACACAGTTTGCCCTTGTGCCTGTTTGACGTGCCACTCATGTTCTAAGAGTGGCCGAATCATGTCGGTGGGCATAAATGCTGCAAAAGTACGTCCTGTGGCTGAATTCAACATCGGCATCACGGAACCCACACGGGTAATCACCGATACCGGTTGATTCGGCTCAATCCACTGCACCACCACTGGCCCTTGCGAGGTCCATTTACTGATTTGTAAACCGCAATTAATTTGACGGTGTAAATCGTAAATTTGCGTTTGTGCTGCCTGAATCACATCCGTACGTTGAATACAGTTCAGTCCCAAACGCCATGCCTGATCCCCTAAGGCATAACGCCCATCGAGTAATTGTTTGGCATATTGCATACGCACCAAACTCACCATGTAGCGATGAACTTTAGCCGGATGCATGGCAAGGGTTTCTGCCAATTCTTTGAGCATCATGGGCTGACGATGCGCAATTAAGGCATCTAACACACTTAGGCCCACTTCTAGTGACTGCACCCCTGCTTGGGTTTTCTCTTCAGACATCGATCTTGTAACTCTCATTGCAATGGCGAGCATTCTACGCGAAGCCATCCAATTGCAAAGCTCAATATCAGCTAAATTTGCCTGTTTGATTGCCAGCTGAGTGCTGTCCTGATGCTCTAGAACTTTAGTTTAATTACGCAATTCGTAATTAAATTATGTATTGCGTAATCTGTGAAAATGAGTATGATGAGATTAATAGCAAAAATCAAGGGTTGTTAGACGTTAGGCGTATAAGGCCAATTAAATTAACTTAAACAATTGTTTTATTTAAATTAATTTAATACCTCAGTGGCTTTGCTTACATTTAAAACTCAAAATTTTTAGTTTTTTTTAGATGTTGCTTTGCAATACCGCATGGATTGCGATGCTTAAACTTCAAGGAATATCCGCCATGACCGCTCAACTTCGCGCATTTATTGATGTAGCCCAAGATTCAGATTTTCCAATTCAAAACTTGCCCTACGGCGTGTTTAGCCAAGGCCCTGAAGGTGAACGCCACTGTGCAACTGCACTCGGTGAATGGGTCATTGATTTAAGCGTATTAGAAGACGCAGGCTTATTGGCTTTGGCAGGCGGCCCTTATTTTAAACAAGCGACCTTAAATCCATTTATTGAATCTGGTCGTGACAATTGGACGTCGCTACGCCAACAATTACAAAATCTACTCAGCGCTGAGAATCCAACATTACGTGACAATCAAGCGCTACGTGAGCAAGCTTTCTTTAAACAAGATGCTGTAACGTTACATTTGCCTGTACATATTGGCGGTTACACCGATTTCTACTCATCAAAAGAACACGCAACCAACGTCGGTTGTATGTTCCGCGATCCTAAAAATGCATTATTACCCAACTGGTCAGAGCTACCTGTAGGTTATAACGGCCGTGCAAGTTCTGTGGTGGTAAGCGGTACCAACGTCCGTCGTCCATCAGGTCAAATTAAATTACCAAACCATGAGCGCCCAGTGTTCTCTGCTTGTCGTAAGCTTGATTTTGAATTAGAAACGGGCTTTATTGTGGGTAAAAACACCCAACTGGGTGAACCTGTTGCCATTGAAAATGCATGGGATCACATCTTTGGTATGGTGCTGTTTAATGACTGGTCAGCGCGTGACATTCAACAATGGGAATACGTGCCACTAGGGCCTTTTAACGCCAAAACCTTTGCCTCTTCTATTTCACCTTGGATTGTCACTTTAGATGCGCTTGCGCCATTTAAAACCAACAGCCCAGAACAAATCCCTGCACCGCTTGCCTATTTACGTGAAGATTTGAGTGCCAATAGCTACGACATCAATTTATCTGTTGAATTACAGCCAGAACATGCCGAAGCCAATGTGATTTGCCAAACCAACTTTAAATATATGTATTGGTCAATGGCGCAGCAATTAACTCACCACACTATTGCCGGTTGTAACTTGCAAGTGGGTGATTTAATGGGTTCAGGTACCATTTCAGGCCCGACGCCAAATTCATACGGTTCATTGTTAGAGCTGACATGGAACACCACCAAACCATTAACCTTAGCCAATGGCGAACAACGCAGCTTCTTAGCGGATGGCGACACCTTAATTATGAAAGGCTACTGCCAAAAAGACGGCCTACGCATTGGTTTTGGTGAAGTGACCGGCAAAGTGTTACCTGCAATTGCCTTTGACTTTGTTGAAGCTGAGGAAGAAGAGCGTGAAGCTGTATAGTTATTTTCGCAGTTCTGCCGCTTATCGCGTACGCATCGGCTTAAACCTTAAAGGTTTAAGCGCCGATGTGGTGCCGGTGCACTTGGTACAAGATGGCGGGCAGCAACATGCGCCTGCCTATCACGCCATTAACCCACATGAATTGGTGCCTGCGCTTGATGATGACGGTTTCATTCTGACCCAATCCCTCAGCATTTTGGAATACTTAGATGAAGTGCATCCTGAACATGCACTGCTGCCACAAGATCCCAAACAACGTGCCTTGATTCGTGCCTTTAGCCAAAGCATTGCTTGCGATATTCATCCAATTAACAACTTACGTGTGTTGCAGTATTTATCCAATCAGCTGCAGGTCACCGATGAACAAAAATCGGCATGGTATCGACATTGGGTTGAGCTTGGTCTGCAAGGTCTAGAAACACAGCTTAAAGATTCAAACGGCCAATTCTGTTTTGGCGAGCAAGCCACGTTGGCCGATTGCTGTTTGATTCCACAAATCTATAACGCGCTGCGCTTTAACATTGATGTGAGCGCCTACCCAAAAATTCATGCGATTTACCAACATTGCTTAAGCTTGAGCGCATTTCAACATGCTGCGCCTGAAGCCCAAGCCGATGCGGCATAAACAATAAATAAGGATATTAATCATGACCATTCAAGTTGAAAAAATCCACCATGTGGCCTACCGCTGTAAAGATGCTAAAGAAACCGTAGAATGGTACAAAAAAAACCTGAATATGGATTTCATTTTAGCTTTTGCTGAAGACTACGTGCCGTCGACCAAAGCCTTTGACCCGTATATGCATTTATTCTTAGATGCAGGCAATGGCAACGTGTTGGCATTCTTTGAATTACCGACCAAACCTGAAATGGGCCGTGACGAAAATACGCCAAAATGGGTGCAACACATTGCACTCAAAGTTAAAGACCGTGATGCCTTGGTTGCAGCCAAAGCCCATTTAGAAGAAAACGATGTTGAAGTATTAGGCATTACCAACCACGGTATTTTCCACTCGATTTACTTCTTTGACCCAAATGGTCACCGCTTAGAATTGGCATATGATGATCCAACTGCGCCTGCAAAAATTGCCATGATTACCGAAGAAATGAAGTATGAAATGCTCGAGCAATGGAGCCAAACCAAGCGTGCACCGCACCATACTCACTTCTTACATGCCACTGAGTTAGACAACAATTCAGCCTCAGCAAAGGTGGATGCTTAAGTTATGAATAAACTTGTTGCCAATGCAGAAGCCGCTTTAGACGGCATCGTTGCAGACCATCAAACTTTAGCTGTGGGCGGTTTTGGTTTATGCGGTATTCCTGAAGCACTGATTGATGCACTGAAAAATACCGGTGTCAAAGGTCTAACCTGTATTTCAAACAATGCCGGTGTAGATGATTTTGGTTTAGGTAAATTGCTACAAACCAAGCAAATTAAAAAAATGATTTCATCTTATGTAGGTGAAAACAAAGAATTTGAACGCCAATACTTAAATGGTGAGCTTGAAGTTGAGCTCACCCCACAAGGCACGTTGGCAGAAAAATTACGTGCCGGCGGCGCGGGTATTCCGGCGTTTTACACCCAAACAGGCGTGGGCACTTTAATTGCCGAAGGCAAAGAAGTGCGTGAGTTTGCTGGCAAAGACTATATTTTAGAGCCATCACTGACTGCTGATGTGGCCTTAGTTAAAGCCTATAAAGCCGACAAAGCCGGTAACTTGGTGTTCCGTAAAACTGCACGTAACTTCAATCCTGAGTGTGCAATGGCGGGTAAATTTACCATTGCTGAAGTGGAACAGATTGTTGAAATTGGCGAAATTGATCCAGATGACATCCATCTACCGGGCATTTATGTCAATCGTATTGTGTTAAACAGCACGCCAGAGAAGCGTATTGAACAACTGACCTTAAAGGCGGAGGCTTAAATCATGGCTTGGTCACGTAATCAAATGGCAGCGCGTGCTGCACTTGAACTTGAAGATGGCTTCTATGTCAATTTAGGTATCGGCTTACCGACGTTGGTTGCCAATTATTTACCTGAAGGCATTAACGTTTGGCTACAGTCTGAAAATGGTTTATTGGGCATTGATGAATTCCCGACCCAAGACACTGTTGATGCTGACTTAATTAATGCTGGTAAACAAACCGTTACCGCGCGTCCAGGCGCAGCCTTCTTCTCAAGCTCAGAGTCCTTTGCCATGATCCGTGGTGGTCATGTCAATATTGCGATTTTAGGTGCAATGGAAGTGTCAGAAACAGGCGACCTTGCCAATTGGATGATTCCGGGCAAGAAGGTCAAAGGCATGGGCGGCGCCATGGACTTAGTCGCGGGCGTACAAAAAGTGGTGGTACTGATGGAACACTGTGCTAAAGATGGCAGCCCTAAAATTGTGCCGCAGTGCGCGCTCCCCTTAACAGGTAAAGGCGTAGTACAGCGTATTATCACAGACCTTGGTGTGATGGATATTACTGCACACGGTGTGGAGCTGATTGAACTTGCAGAAGGGGTTAGCCTTGAGCAAATTCAAGCAGCTACAGGCGTAGCTTTAAATAGCCAAAAATTACACGCTGCATAACAGAATACAAGGCAAAAAAATCCAAGCAGCCTCGAGCTGCTTGATTTTTATCTACGACTTTTGCGGTGTAGGCACAGCCTATGACAGGGTTTACACTGCTACTGCTTCTAAAACGACCAAAAATATTGAGGGATTTATGTCACAACAAGATTACGACAATGGCTTAAAAGTACGTACCGAAGTGATGGGTGCTAGCTTTGTTAAACGTGCACAAGACAATACGGTACCTTTTACACAGCCTTTACAAGATTGGATTAACGAACATGCTTGGGGTTCAACCTGGCAACGTGAAGGTGTATTACCCCGTAAGTATCGCTCTTTAATTACCCTTGCCTTTCTTACAGCGCAAAAAAGTCCAATGGAACTTAAAGGTCACGTACGTGGTGCCTTAAATAACGGTGCAACGGTAGAAGAAATCCAAGAAGTGTTGTTACACAGCCTGCCATACTGCGGTGCACCTGCGACCCAAGAAGCCTTTCGTGCTGCCTTAGACGTAATTAATGAGTATCAAGCACAAGCAGCTGAAGCTTAAACCCAAAGACATAAAAAAAACGAGCCGTAGCTCGTTTTTTTTATGTGTTAAGACTTAGAAGCGGAAGCTGATACCCAATTTCGCAGATGGTAACCACTCGTATTCATCATCATTTTTTAACTTATTACGCTCTTTCGCCAAAGCTTCTGTAACGGTCGTGGTGCCGTTAACATCAAGTGCGTTCGGATTACCGGTATTATAGAGGGTCACTTCAGGGTTACCCGTGTAGTAAGCACCAATCTCACCGAAGACGCCCCAACGATTATTAATCGCTGGTGAGAAACCTAAGCCGGCATAAGGCGCAATATCATTGCCATATTTGAGCTTACCAATGACATTACCCACATCGGCACCAAAGGTTTTGCCATCAATTTTGATTTCACCTGTTGAACCCGGACGACCTTTTAAGTCATATTTCGAATCCACATATGCTGCACCTGCAGCAATGTAGAACCAGTTGGCCCAAGGACGCATCTGTGCATTTAAATAGGTAACGTTGTTGTCCATATCGGCATCATATTTCGTGCCTGACACTGAAATATCATCCGACCATGAAATGTCGCCACCATTATAACCGAGCACTACATCCACTTTAGGATGCGCTGCCCATAACAAGGCACCACCGTAGCCTGTTGTACCAATTTCAGCACGTACACCGCCAGGCAGTAACTGCTTACCTTCAAATTCATAGCCATCGTACACCACTGATGAGTCAGCGATTGCACTACCTGCTGCTGCAAGTGCTGCAGCTGCGACAAGCATACGTAGTTTCATATTTATCTCCTCAAAATGAGCTTTTTGTCATTGTTCACTTGTTGTTATGAAGATGATCATAGTCTATTTTTTCATCACATTTCACCCAAAAAATGATTTTTTTTTGTAATCTTTTGATACAAGTATCGCCCAACAATGTCTCGTTCCTCGAAAATTGCACCAGCATAAAGCAAAAAATGCCCCGTTATTAGGCAAAAAAAAATGCTTCATTTTTATTCGTGATCTTGCTTTATTTTTCATCTATTTTTCAAAAAATATAGTGTACACTCTTGAAAAAATTTCTTTATGACAAGGAAAGATAAATGTCACAACTGTCAACAATTATTGAACAAGCGTTTGAAAACCGTGCCAATTTTAGTGCCACTGATTGTCCAACTGAAGTCCGTGATGCTGTTGAAGCAGCAATTGCAGGATTAGACAATGGCAGCCTACGCGTTGCTGAAAAAATAAATGGTGAGTGGGTTGTTCATCAATGGTTGAAAAAGGCAGTTCTCCTGTCGTTTAAATTAAATGATAATAAGTCAATTGAGTCCTGCGACTTACGTTTTTATGATAAAGTAGACACCAAGTTTAGCGGTTGGACCGATGCGCAATTTAAAGCGGCGGGTGTACGTGTTGTACCGCCTGCTGTTGCACGTAAAGGTTCGTTCCAAGCGAAAAATGTGGTGTTAATGCCTTCGTATGTCAATATTGGTGCTTATGTAGATGAAGGCACCATGGTCGACACGTGGGCAACAGTTGGTTCATGTGCACAAATTGGTAAGAATGTGCATTTATCAGGTGGTGTGGGTATTGGTGGCGTACTTGAGCCATTACAAGCCAATCCAACCATTATTGAAGACAACTGCTTCATTGGTGCACGTTCTGAAATTGTAGAAGGTGTGATCGTTGAAGAAGGCTCTGTGATTTCTATGGGCGTATTTATTGGTCAGTCGACCAAAATTTATGACCGTGAAACCGGTGAAATTCACTATGGCCGTGTACCTGCAGGTTCGGTCGTAGTATCAGGCAGCTTGCCATCAAAATGCGGTACGTACAGCCTATATGCTGCTATTATCGTGAAAAAGGTGGATGCCAAGACCCGTGCTAAAACGAGCCTCAATGACTTACTACGCGAAGATTAAGCTTTAATTTTCCCGTACGCGGATCTCAGCTGAGCTCCTTATCTCTACAACTGACGTGGTTGTAGGGATTTTTGTTTTTTATCCTTGTTCATTCTTCTTCCTTGGTTAATGTTGTTATGAGTACCCTTCGATCTTCGGCTATTCCTGTTTCTGATCCATCTGCGGGTTTACGCATTACAGAGATCTTTTATTCATTACAAGGTGAAGCTGATACCTCAGGTCTGCCTACCGTATTTATTCGTCTGACCGGTTGTCCGCTACGTTGTACTTATTGTGATACGACGTACTCCTTTGAAGGTGGCGAACGTCAATCCTTAGATCAGATTATTGCCACGACATTAAACTTCAAAACCCCATATGTCTGTGTGACTGGGGGTGAACCACTGGCACAGCCCAATGCTTTGCCACTCATGCAACGCTTAGCTGACCTAGGCTGTCAGGTGTCACTGGAAACCAGTGGGGCTTTAGATGTCTCAAAAGTCGATGCTCGTGTTTCTAAAGTACTCGATTTAAAAACCCCGACTTCAGGTGAAGTGGCGCGTAATTTGCTCAGTAACTTAGAGCATTTAAATCCGCATGATCAAATTAAATTTGTGATTTGTAATCGTGAAGATTATGAATGGTCTAAACAGCAAGTTGCCGAGTATCAGTTGGCCGATAAAGTCAATACCGTGTGGTTCTCACCGGCATTTGCAGTTGAAAAAGGCGCAGCACGTTTACCACAATTGGCACGTGACCTTGCGCAGTGGATTTTAGAGGACCGTCTCCCTGTTCGTTTCCAATTGCAACTGCATAAATTGCTCTGGAATGACGAAACCGGTCGTTAATTAATTAAATTTTGGAGAAGAAGATATGCGCCCTCGTGCCATTGTGTTGTTATCTGGCGGCCTTGACTCAACCACGTGTTTAGCTTGGGCGCAGGCACGCTATGACTGTATTGCCCTCAGCTTTATGTATGGTCAACGTTCAACCACAGAATTAGATGCAGCCAAAGCCATGACCCAAGCGGCAGGTGTTGAACACCGCGTGATTAACATTGATTTGGGTAATTTGGGTGGTTCTGCTTTAACGGATCACAATATTGAGGTTCCTGAGCAAGAACAAGAAGGCATTCCCATCACCTATGTGCCTGCCCGCAACACCATTTTCTTATCTTATGCCTTAGCTGCTGCAGAAGTTTTTGAAGCTGAAGCGATTGTGATTGGCATTAATGCGGTCGATTATTCAGGCTATCCGGACTGTCGCCCTGAATTTATTGATGCCTTTGCCAACATGGCACGCCTTGCAACCAAAGTGGGTGTAGAAGGAAAACCGCTTAAATTTGAAACACCTCTGTTACATTTATCCAAAGCAAATATTATTCGCTTAGGTATAGAACATGGCGTAGACTACAGCCAAACTGTGTCTTGCTATCAAGCAGATAGCCAAGGCCGTGCGTGTGGTGTGTGTGACAGCTGTCGTTTACGTAAACAAGGTTTCGTAGATGCTGGTGTGACCGACCCAACTCGTTATATGCCCTAATAATAAGGTAGAGGTGATGAAATTGTTTAAATCAAATCTTGTGCTTGGTGCAGCTATGGCAGCAGCAACAATGCTTGCAACAGCAACTCATGCAAATACAACCCAAGATCCTTTAGCGCAAGCATACAAAAGTACCAATGTAAAAACTGCATTGGTGAATGTATGTAAGACTGAAACACAAAAAAGTGGCAAATTAACGAGTGCTGAAGTCAATAAATACTGTACTTGTGCGATTGAAGCCGATGGTAAGTTGACCAATGACCAAAAATGGCAAATCCAAAGTGCCATTAACCAAAAGAAATCGCCATCAAGCCTTGCCTTTGTACAAAAGCAAAACAAGGAACTGCAAGCATGTTTCGGCCCACAGCTGATGACTAAGCTGAAAACCTTAACTGAACAAGCGCAAGCGGCTCAGAAAAAATAAGCACCGTCTTATGCTTAAAAAGCCTACTTCTTGTAGGCTTTTTTTATGCTATGACTGACTCAGCCTTGAACGTTAAAACTTAGGCAAATCATTGAGTCTTTCCGTTATGATAAAACCCAACTTGCTTTGGATCCTTCCATATGACCACTTTACTTGATCAAAATTTTCCAACCACACACGGCGAAGTCAATTTAAGCCAAGTCGACTCCGCTTGGCTGATTGTGTATTTTTATCCTAAAGATTCAACCCCAGGTTGCACCACCCAAGCGGTGAGCTTTTCTTGTTTAAAAGATCAATTTGACGCTTTAGACGTGAGTATTTTTGGCGTATCACGTGATTCAGTCAAAGCACATCAAAACTTCACTGCTAAACAAGAATTAACCATTGATTTAATTAGCGATAAAGAAGAAGTATTGTGTAAACACTTTGACGTGATTAAAGAAAAAAATATGTATGGTAAACAAGTGATGGGCATTGAACGCTCTACCTTTATTTTCCATAACGGCACTTTAGTCAAAGAATATCGTAAAGTGAAAGCAGCAGGTCATGCAGAACAAGTACTTGAAGATCTTAAAGCGCTACAAAGTGCTTAAGTCACGCTCAAAGCTTAAGGCATTCATATGAATGCCTTTTTTATGTCAGTAGTGAATAAGCAATACACCACATAATGACTGCAATCATGCCATCTAAAATTTGCCATGCACGAGGACGGATAAAAATAGGCTGCAACAAACGTGCACCATAGCCTAAAGCAAAGAAAAATAGAAATGAAGCGAGCATTGCACCACAGCCAAAATACACAGCATATTCCTGATACTGACTTGAAATTGCCCCCAATAACACCACCGTATCTAAATACACATGTGGATTCAGCCAAGTGAGCGCCAACACAATCAATATGGTCTTTTTTAAACTTGTGGGTTGTTCATCGTTTAAATGAAGGGCTTGCCCGCCTTTTAATGCACTATAGGCATGTTGTGCACCATATCCAATTAAAAACAGTGCACCCAAATATTTGGCCATATTTAACCAATGGCTATGCAGCAGCACTAACTTAGAAAAACCCAATACCCCAGCTAAAATGAGTATCGCATCCGATAAAGCACAGCACAAA
>CAVBYE010000057.1:0-15912 GCA_963599285.1 Bacteroidaceae bacterium
CAATCACTTCTGGATATTTTTCATGAACAAGGAGTGTTAAATCACCACCGTCATCAAGAATCATGTTGGCATCCCAAGGTGTGCCATTGACATTGATTTGTTGTTCTAAACACCACATGTATTCTTCTTCAGTTTCGCCTTTCCAAGCAAAAACAGGAATACCCGCAGCCGCAATTGCAGCAGCAGCGTGATCTTGAGTCGAGAAGATGTTACAAGATGTCCAACGAACTTCTGCGCCTAATTCAACTAGAGTTTCAATTAAAACCGCAGTTTGGATTGTCATGTGGATACAACCCAAGATTTTCGCGCCAGCAAGTGGTTTCGCCGCAGCATAACGCTTACGCAGACCCATTAGGGCTGGCATTTCAGCTTCTGCAAGTTTGATTTCTTTACGACCGAAGTCAGCTAAAGTGATGTCGGCAACTTTGTAATCCGTAAATGATGCATTAACCGCGCTCATTACGATCTCCTTATAGAAAAAAATAATTGATCATTATGTTCGCGGATGCCGTTGTTGGTCGTACTGAACAGTATGACCGATCGTCGAGCCTGGCTTAACTTACCTTTGGTGCCGGTAAGCGAAGTCGCAGCATCCCTCGACTAGGGCAATATTGTACTTGGATTTAAAAAGTGTTCCAAGTTTAAAAAAGTAATATTCAGATTTTTGCCAAAATTCGGGTTTTAATTGATCAAAAGCATGGCAGATTTTTGCCATGCTCATACTCAATCGAGCACACGCATACACAAAAGCAATCCTGCAATATATTTGCCAAGGTATAAAAATAGACTTTAAAGGTAGCCTACTCGCTCAAAAGATTGGCTATGCTCGATGCTGATTATACATGCAGCAGGTAAGTCAAAAT
The DNA here is from genome assembly GCA_963599285.1 of Bacteroidaceae bacterium. Classification (GTDB taxonomy): domain Bacteria; phylum Pseudomonadota; class Gammaproteobacteria; order Pseudomonadales; family Moraxellaceae; genus Acinetobacter. The sequence goes on from CAVBYE010000057.1 coordinate 864, forward strand.
GAAAACAATGAAGCAGATCCTCATCAGCAGCCTATTATTAACAGTGAGTAGCATCAGCGCAGCAGATTGGGTCAAAAATGCAAGCCAAGCGGTTGAAGCGAAAACTATTCAGTTACGTCAGCATATTCATCAGTATCCTGAATTGGGCAATATGGAAATTGAAACCTCTAAATTGGTACAAAAAGAGCTGAAGTCTTATGGGATCGAAGTGAAAACCGGTTTTGCTAAAACGGGCGTGATTGGCATTTTAAAAGGTGGAAAGCCGGGGCCAGTAATGGCGTTACGTGCAGATATGGATGCACTGCCCATGCCTGAGAAAACCAACCTAAGTTTTGCCAGTAAAGCCAAAGCCATCTATCAAGGTAAAGAAACAGCGGTGATGCATGCCTGTGGACACGATGCACATACCGCCATGTTATTAGGAGCGGCAAAAGTATTGGCGCAGCATAAAGACCAAATTGCAGGCACCGTGGTTTTTGTGTTCCAACCGGCTGAAGAAGGCGGCGCGGATATTGATAACTTTAGCCAAGGCGATCAAATTGGTTCGCGTAAAATGATTGCTGACGGCGCATTTAAAGCGGTGAGACCGGAAGTCATCTTTGGTTTACACGTGATTGCCGGTATTCCGACAGGGCATTTACATTATAAATCGGGTGCGATTTTAAACAGCGCAGATAACTTAAAGATTACGGTACAAGGGCAACAAGTGCATGGCTCGATGCCATGGGCAGGGCGTGATCCAATTGTGGCATCTGCACAGATGATTAATAGTTTACAAACCGTGGTCAGCCGTCGTAGCGACTTAACTCAAGGCATGGGTGTGGTCAGTATTGGGCAAATTCAAGCTGGCACAGCAGGCAATATCATTCCAGAGCACGTGTCGATGCTTGGTACAATTCGATCTAATAACGAAAGCGTTCGAGAGAACATTTTAAAAACGATTCCACAGGTGGTGGAACATACCGCTGCGGCCAATGATGTCAAAGCCAAAGTCGAAATTGCAGCCTATGCGCCAGTGACCATGAATGATGCGACGCTCACAGAACTGATGGCACCTACTTTAAAGCAAGCTGCCAATGGTAAGACCCATATTTTAGCCAATAATGCCAGTGCCAGTGAGGACTTTGCCTATTATGGTCAACTCATGCCATCGCTGTTTGTATTTTTAGGCGCAACGCCTGCCAATCAAGACATGAAGCAGGCTGCACCGAATCATAGTCCGTATTTTATGGTGGATAACGCGACATTAAAAACAGGGGTAGAAAGTCATGTACGGTTTATTTTGGATTATCCAAAAGTGGCCAGCCAAGTGCAAAGTGCTTGGAAAAATAAATCGTTATAAAAATAAAGCCCTCACGTGAGGGCTTTTATTTATTCTTGATCTGTTGCTGGTGTAGCAGTCGAAGGCTCAATCGCTTCGGCTTTAGCTGTCCAAAAATCAGCTTTTTCTTCGTTGGCATCAATGCCTAAACCATTGGCATAAATAAAGGCCAAGTCGCGCATTGCTTGCACTTCACCAAGTTTTGCCGCTTGTTCCACCATTTGAATCGACTTTTCGACATCTTTTTCAACCACATCGCCACGGCGATAGAAGTTAGAAAGCTCTAAAATGGCACTCGGATGCTGCTCTGCAGCGGCTTGTTTTAACCAATGGTGGGCATGTTCGAAGTAGGTTTTTGACTCTTCAGGGTCTTCTTCACGCATGTCTTTGGCATAAGCGACATAGCCTTCACCTAACCAATACATCGCTTCAACATGGCCTAAACCTGCGGCTTTAAGTGCCCATTCTTCTGCAATTTCCACATGCTCATCAAGACCACTTTCCATATACATTTGTGCCAATTTAAACTGGGCTTCGGTGTTGCCGGCGTTGGCACGATTTAAAATTGCAGGAGAAATACGCAAAGCTTTGCTCATGATCATAGGCTCAATTTCTAGTTGCTATAAGCCTAAGCTGCTTTTAAAAAAAAAGCCAATCTTTGTCAGGGCGATTGCTGCACTTGATCACGTTGCAGCTCAATACGCTGCTGCCAGCGTAGCATTTTCTCATGATCTTGGGCTTCGGCAAGACTTTTTTCGGCATCGCTTTTCTCAATGCCTTGACCGAGCTGAGGGGCATGTAATTGCAACATCAAAGGCACAGCAGATTGCAATACATGCTGCTGTTGCTGTGTATTGGCGTGGCTGGCTTGTTGGTCAAAGTAAGCAGCAATGGCGTAAGTAACTAAGCTCACACTCAAGCAAATGAGTAAAATTTTTTTTAGTAACGCGTTCATAACATAAGATTTTACACTTTATCTATCAGTCTAAAACAATTTTAATCAAGAATATACGCCATAAAAAAAAGCCTGCTGAGCAGGCTTTTTTTTATGCTTTTAAATTAAGTAGACCAAACTGGTACAACACAGCGCTAAGAGTGCAGAGCCAATGGCAAAGGCTTTAAGCTGTTGCTCATAATAGCTCAGCAGCAAGCCTGTAGCTAAAGCAGAGAAGGACAATACACCAATCCAATAGCTGATCATGTTGCTCAGGCTATCACTTTGCAAAATACATACTGCTAAAGCAATGCCCAGCATGACCCAACCAAAGACTTGGGCAATTCGGGTTTTTTTCGCATCTAAGTTTTGGCCATAGATTTGTTTTTGGTGTTTATTCATGCTGCTGGCTAAACCAAACAAGCCTAAATTCGACAGCGCCCAAATCAGTAGAAATGTACTCATGGATTAGTCCTCCTGCGTTGGGGTAGCTTTAGCTTTTTTCGTGGCTAAACCTTTATGATTTTTGACCTTAACCAAGCTAAAGCCAAATAAGAGTGCCAAGACCCACATTGCCAGATCAAATGATGCAATCATCCATTGACCATGCGCGATGGTATTCCATAGTGCTTGTCCACCCGTCATAAAGTTTAAGAGTGGTAAGCCAGCAAACATCACGGTTGCAAGCGCTAACATCTCTAACCATGCTTGACGATGTTGACGGATTAACGCGTATACAAATACCAATGCCCAAGTGATAAAGAAAGCACGAATTTCTAAATTACTACGTGCACTGAGATCTGCAGGAATAAAGCGGTTGGCATAGAAGAAGGCCGCACATGCAATTGGTAAACCGATAATTGCTGTTACGTTCAGCACTTCAACTGTACGGTAACCAAAAGATTTATAGCCTTGTTTTTGTTGTTGCGGCGCACGCTTAACACACCACAGTAATAAGCCTGTTGCCACCATGAGCGTGCCAAGAATACCTGACAGGAACAATAACCAACGTAATGATAAATCGACGCCACGGGCTTCATGCAAAGTGGTGGTCACATTATAGATTGCCGCAGGAATGGTTGGGTTCTTGAGTTTAGAGCCATCATCTGGGTTTTCTAATCCAGTCACGCCATTAAAGCTCAGACTTTGATAGATATTACGGTGAGCGACACTTTCGCCGTGTAGCGCACGCAGCTCAATTTTGGCTTTGCTGGTGTTTGGTGCACTAATAGTAATATTGGCAATAGGATTGCTGCCCCATTGTTGTTGTGCGTTGGCAATAATCGGTGCAAGATCGGCCAATGCAGCAGGTTGTACCTGTTCACGGCCACGACGACCTTCACCACGGCCTGACTCACCTTCAGCGCGTTCAGCACGATTTTCCGCCGGTGCTGTTGCACCACGTGCCTGAGCTTCAGGCGCTGCATTGCCTTCACGGCTTGGGCGTTCTGATGCAGGTGCTTCCACTAAAGCTGCACGTTGTTCTTGTAAAAACTTGCCGCGATTTTCATAGATCCGTTCTACACCCCATGGCATGAGGGTAAATAGAAGCAACAGTAAACCACTGAAAGTGATCATTAAGTGGAAAGGAAGTGCAAATACCGCAGTCGCGTTATGTGCATCTAACCACGAACGTTGGCCTTTGCCTGGACGGAAGGTAAAGAAATCTGTAAAGATTTTTTTGTGCGTGATAATACCGCTGATAATGGCAACAAACATCAGCATCGTGGCAATACCCACAATCCAACGTGCCCAGCTACGGTCTAAACCATACAATTCAAAGTGGAAACGGTATAAGAAACCACCACCACGTGTTTGACGCGCTTCTAGGACTTCACCTGTTGCACTGTCGATGGTAATACGCTGACCACCGCGACGTTCACGTGGGTCTTCACCTGCACCACGGACGGTAATTTGCGTGGTGTTTTGGCGGGAGTTAGGTAATTGGATGCCCCAACTGCCTGCATCCGGATGGTGGGTTTGTAAGTAATTTAACGCCACCTGCGTTTGTTCAATCTGTGACTGACTTGGCACCGACTGATGTAATTCTGGTTTCATCCAAACGCTAATTTCGTTTTGGAAGAAACTGAGTGTACCGGTCACAAAAATGGCATACAACAACCAACCTAAAATCAGGCTCGCCCACGTATGCAACCAAGACATCGACTGACGAGGGCCTTCTGACTTTCCATCTATACGCATTTTAGTTTCCTAACAATTTTAATAATAGCCACAACGCCAAACAAGGCAGCATGATCCCTAAGCTGGCTTTAAGGGTTTTTTGCACCATAAATACCCAAATAAAGGCACCACAGTACACACAGAAGGCAATTAGGGTGGCACTCATTGCAGCACTGGCACGTTGTTCAATGAACAGCTCTGCAATACCTACAGCAGATAAGGCAGCAAGTACATAACCACCCACCAAGGCCAACACAAAGCGATATAAAATCATCAAGCGATAGCGTATTGGTGTTTCAGCTTTGGCTTTTTTCTTGGGTGCTGGGCGCGCCGCAGCAGGATTGATAGAAGGGGAACTAGTCATGAGAACATTCGCCGGAGCAGCCTAGAGAGGAAAAACGCTGCGAATGATAACAATTATTGTTTTGATTTTGAATCTTTAAACTCAACAATTTGATACAAAAAGTCACATTTTAGTTGCCTAAAGTGCGCTAGGCATACATTTTGCTGCATAAGAGCTAAGACTCTTAGCCCAATAGACGCAAAATTATGCATTATCAAGTTTATCCCTGCACCAACCGAGCACCAGCGGATTATATTGTCCTGTCTTCAGGACTTGGAGGACATGCCGCGTTTTGGCAACCTCAAATTTCGAGCTTACAGCAGCATTTTCATGTTGTGGTGTATGATCAAGAAGGCTGTCATCAGCACAGTCCATTGCTCAAAGCCGAGTACAGCATGACCGATATGGCCATGCAGCTACTCGATATTTTAAAGCAGCAACAGATCCAACGTTTTCATTTGGTGGGGCATGCACTAGGTGCTTTAATTGGTTTTGAGCTGGCTCGCTTGTTAGCCCCACTCGGGATACAGCTGTTGAGTCTAACGGCTGTGAACGCTTGGGATCGCGTGGATCCACACAGCTTAAAATGCTTTCAAGCCCGTATTCAATTGCTGAAGTATGCAGGTGCACCCGCTTATGTTCAAGCACAGGCGCTGTTTTTATATCCACCTGCATGGATTTCTGAACATCATCAACAACTTGAGCAGCAAGAACAGCAACAATTGCAGAATTTCCCACCCACTGAAAATGTGCTGGCACGGATTGCAGCCCTACAAGCATTTGAACTACAACAGACACATGTTAGGGCATTGGCCCAAAGCCGTATTTATTTAATTGCCACCCGAGACGATTTTTTAGTCCCCGTGCAAAAAAGTTATGACCTACAAAAACGACTGCCACAGGCCGATTTAATTGTACTGCCGATCGGTGCACATGCATGTACCGTGACCCAAGCACCAGAATTTAATCAATTGATGCTGAGCTTACTGCTGCCGGCTATGGCTTAAGCTGCAAGATGAGCCATTGCTAGGCATGTTGACCAAGAAGTGCACTTTTTTGACTCTATATACTACAGCTTAAATCTACATTTTTTACTTAATAGTCAAACATTAATAATATAAATAATTGATTTTAATGAACTAAATATACATTGGCACAGCCTTTGCTAAATTCTCATTGAAAAATAAAGCTGTTCGAGCAGCACAACATAAAGATAAAAATCAAAAGTGAGGTGGGAATGAAAGTCGGCGTTTTTTGTCCTATTGGCAATAATGGTTGGTTACTCTCGGAAAATGCACCGCAATATCAACCGAGTTTTGAACTGAATAAACAAATTGTGCAACGTGCAGAACATTATGGTTTTGACTTTGCTTTATCCATGATTAAGCTGCGCGGCTTTGGCGGTAAAACTGAATTTTGGGATCATAACCTCGAAAGTTTTACCCTCATGGCAGGGCTTGCTGCCGTGACCTCAAAAATCAAAATTTATGCTACGGCTGCCACACTGGTGATGCCACCTGCGATTGTGGCGCGTATGGCATCCACCATTGATTCCATCTCCAATGGTCGCTTTGGCTTAAACGTAGTGACCGGTTGGCAAGCACCCGAGTACAGCCAAATGGGCATGTGGCCGGGTGATGAGTATTTTGGCAAACGCTATGACTATTTGTCTGAATACGTGCAAATTTTACGTGAGCTATGGGCAACAGGGCAGTCTGATTTTAAAGGTGAACACTTTGCCATGAGTGATTGTCGCGTCAGTCCAAAACCACAAGCCGACATGAAAATTATTTGTGCAGGGCAATCGGACGCAGGTTTGGCCTTTTCAGCGCAATATGCCGACTATAACTTTGTCTTTGGCAAAGGTTTAAATACCCCAACGGCCTATGCCGATATCAATGACCGTCTAAAAACCCATACCGATCAAACGGGTCGTGATGTACAGACCTATGTGCTGTTTATGGTGATTGCTGCCGAAACTGATGAAGAGGCCTTTGCCAAATGGCAACACTATAACGATGGCGCTGATGTAGAAGCCATCAATTGGTTAATGAACCAAGGCGGCAAAGACACCAAATCGGGAAGTGATACCAATATTCGTCAAATGGCATCGAGTGTGTCACCTGTGAATATCAACATGGGCACGTTGGTGGGTTCTTATGCCAATGTCGCAAAAATGTTGGATGAAATTGGTCAAGTTCAGGGCACAGAAGGCATTTTACTGACCTTTGATGATTTTATTCAGGGTGTGGAAGATTTTGGACAACGCATTCAACCCTTAATGCAATGTCGTGAGCATGTGGTGGTGGATGGCCAAACGTTGGAGAAATCAGCATGAGTATTGTATGTAGTGAATTTACCCAAGCAATCGGTACAGGCAAAGTGCTGAGTGCACGTCCTGAAGCCATTCAATTGGCAGCTGAGCAAACTGCACTGATTGTGATTGATATGCAAAATGCCTATACCTCGCAAGGCGGTTATTTAGATTTGGCTGGTTTTGATGTTTCACAAACAGCGCCTGTGGTGGCCAATATTCAAAAAGCAGTCGATGCAGCACACAGTGCCGGCATACAAGTGATTTATTTTAAAAACGGTTGGGATAAAGACTACCGTGAAGCAGGGGGAGTTAATTCACCTAATTTTCATAAATCCAATGCCTTAAAAACCATGCGTCAGAATCCGAAGCTGTATGGCAAGTTACTTGCCAAAGGCGAATGGGATTTTGAATTGATTGACCAATTACAACCCCAACCACAGGATTTAGTCATTGAAAAGCCGCGCTACAGTGGTTTCTTTAACACCGCATTAGACAGCATGTTGCGTTGCCGTGGCATTCGTAATTTGGTCTTTGTGGGCATTGCCACCAATGTCTGTGTGGAATCGACTTTACGTGATGGTTTCTTCTTAGAATATTTTGGTGTGGTGTTAGAAGACGCCTGTCATCAAGCTGGGCCACCCGCTGCACATGAGGCGAGTATTTACAACATTGAAACCTTCTTTGGTTGGGTCAGTAATACCGAAAAATTCTGTAGCACGTTCCAAAACAATAACTTAAAACAATCTGCATAACGAGAACAACATGCCAAAACAAGTGATTATTCCCGCCGGTACAGCCAAACCTTTAGCGCCTTATGTGCCGGCTACTAAAGCCGACAATATTGTGTATGTCTCAGGCACATTGGCTTTTGATGAACATAACAATGTGGTGCATGTCGGGGATGCCGCTGCGCAAACCCGACATATTTTAGACACCATTCAAGGCGTGCTTGCGGCAGCAGGCGGCAGTCTGGAGGATGTGACTTTTAATCATATTTTTGTCAAAGATTGGGCGGATTACGCCGCAATTAATGCGGTTTATGCTGAATATTTCCCAGGCGATAAACCGGCACGTTATTGCGTGCAAACCGGTTTAGTCAAACCAGATGCTTTGGTTGAAATCGCATCAATTGCACATCTTTAACAGCAACAGGAGAGGGCACATGAATACAAAATGGGCGACCCACAAGCAGGTGCATCCGCTTGACGCTACATCTTTTCGTGAGGCCATGTCACATGTGGCCGCAGGTGTACATCTGATTACCACTGATGGTTCTGCAGGCAAGGCAGGGTTTACCGCTTCGGCGGTATGTAGTGTGACCGATTCTCCTGCGACTTTGTTGGTGTGTATTCATCGTCATGCATCGGCATATGTAAGTTTTCAGCACAATCACGTGCTCTGTGTCAATACCTTGTCCCAAAGTCAGCAGGCGTTGGCGCGTCTGTTTGCGAGTAAAAGCACTATGGCGGAACGTTTTAGTGCAGGGCAATGGGGACAATTGTTCACAGGTTCCCCCGTGTTAAACACGGCTTTGGTGGCTTTTGACTGCGTGATTCAACAACGTCAAAGTGTGGGCAGTCATGACATCTTGATTTGCCAAGTGCAAGCGATTCAACAGGGGGCAGCACAGCCTGCCTTAGTCTATGTAGAGCGTCAGTACAGTCAGGCTGTGCCTATGACTTTTTAGGAGATGAAGCTATGTCCACACCATCGTGGTTTCCTCAGTTTAAAGCTTATCAGGGACAGCTCGATCAGACCCCTGTCCAAGTGGATGAATATTTGCCCGCAGGTAAAAGTGTGGTGCTCGGGTTACAACATGCCTTTGCCATGTTTGGGGCGACCGTACTTGCGCCCTTATTGATGGGCTTTGACCCGAATCTGACCATTTTTATTACCGGTATTGGCACCATTTTATTTTTTTTAATCACCGGTGGGCGCATGCCGAGTTATCTTGGTTCAAGCTTTGCCTTTATTGGTGCTGTGGTTGCTGTGACGGGCTATAGCGGTGTAGGGGCCAATCCCAATATAGGATTGGCTTTAGGGGGTATTGTTGCTTGCGGGGTGGTGTATGCGTTAATTGGTTTGCTGGTCATGAAAACGGGCACAGCATGGATTGAACGTTTAATGCCGCCTATAGTGACCGGTGCCATTGTCATGATCATTGGTTTAAACCTTGCCCCTGTCACCATTCAAAGTGTATCGGGAAATAGCTTTGATACATGGATGGCGGTGGTGACCATTTTATGTATTAGCTGTGTGGCTGTTTTTACCCGCGGCATGCTACGTCGCTTACTGCTGCTCGTGGGTTTAATTTCTGCCTATGTATTGTACTTTGTGCTCACCAACCTGTTAGGTTTGGGTAAGCCCATTGATTTTGCACCGATTCAAGAGGCTGCATGGTTTGGCCTACCCACCTTTTATCATCCTGTATTTGATGCCAAAGCGATGTTATTGATTGCACCGGTGGCTTTGATTTTAGTGGCGGAGAACTTGGGGCATTTTAAAGCGGTTTCTGCAATGACGGGTAAAAATCTAGATCCGTATATGGGACGTGCCTTTTTTGCCGATGGCGTGTGTACTTCATTATCAGGGGCTGTCGGCGGTACGGGTATGACCACTTATGCTGAAAATATTGGGGTAATGGCGGTGACCAAAGTCTATTCCACCACAATTTTTGTAGTCGCAGGTGTGTTTGCAATTTTACTCGGGCTATCACCAAAATTTGGCGCCGTGATTAGTACCATTCCGGTGGCTTTATTAGGCGGTGCTTCGATTGTGGTGTTTGGTTTAATTACTGTTGCAGGGGCCAAAATTTGGATTGATCATAAAGTGGACTTTACCCAAAACAGTACCCTGATTATTGCAGCTGTGAGTTTAATTATGGGGGCAGGTAATTTAAGCCTCAAGATTGGCAGTTTTGATTTAGGCGGCATTGGTACAGCGACGCTTGCGGCGATTGTACTCAATCTGATGTTAAATCGTCAGCCTATTACGCCTAGTCCTAAGCCCGCGCCACAGCCGCTCGGACAGCACTAAAGCCAAAAAAAAGAGCAGCACCTGGCTGCTCTTTTAAGACTATTAATCTTCAGGGTAGGCCACACGCTTAAAGGCACGAATGTCTGCCTCAGGTGAACATAAAGAAATGAACTCATAGCCATAGCCACGCAGTAAATGACCTTTACGTACCGCTAACCATGTGGTGTTAATGCCAAATAAATCAGTAGGAATCTGTTTTAAGCGATAATCACGCTCTTGGTCGTAAGCAACGTCATTGACGATCCCAACGCCCATACCGAGTTCAACGTAAGTTTTAATCACGTCGGCATCGAGTGCAGACATGACAATGTCAAACTCTAAGCCTGACTCATCTAAAGCTTTATCAATTTTAGAGCGTCCAGTAAAACCACCATGGTAGGTAATAATTGGATACTGCACCAAGTCACTCAGACCAATATTGCTCTTTTGCGTCAATGGATGGTTTTGTGGGGTGATGATGGTGTGTTGCCAATTATAAAACTGCACGCTGGCTAAGTTTTCTTCAGCAGTGAGCGATTCTGTCGCAATACCAATATCAGCTTCACCTTGCAGCAACATGTCTGCAATTTCAGTCGGGCTGGCTTGTTGTAAAATCAAGTGAACTTTCGGAAACTCTTTTTTAAACTTATTGACGATTGGGGGTAACACATAACGCGCTTGGGTATGCGTGGTGGCAATGGTCAGTGTGCCTTCGTCGACCTTGTTAAAGTCATCGGCTAAGCGTTTGATGTTATCTGCATCCACCAACATTCGCTCGACAATTCCCAACAATGCTTGACCTGGTTCAGTTAAACCGAGCAGACGTTTACCCTTACGGATAAACAGTTGTACGCCAAGTTCATCTTCTAAATCTTTAATATGTTTACTCACACCCGATTGCGAGGTATACAGCGCAGCCGATGCTTCAGTTAAATTAAAGTTTTGTCGAACGGTTTCGCGAATAATCCGTAATTGCTGGAAATTCATATGGTTTTTTACCCTATTTATGGCATGGGGTAGTCATTACCCCATGTTCTCGTCTTATGCGACTTGATTTTCAAATAAATGTAAGGTTGATGCAGTCAACCAAACAGTTTGATTTGGACGGAATTGATGTCGCTTGGCATCCTCAGGTGTCAGCGAAATTTCAATTAAATTCCCCTCACGTCCTTGAAGTTCAGCCACCACTTTGCCGGCAATCCAAAGTTCACGTAAGAACGTGGCTTGAATGGCATTTTCTTGCGGTTGAGCGTGAATGCTCAGCTCATCTGGGCGCGCAAAGGCAATCACGTTGCCTTGTGGGCCATGCTTTGCACTGGCGATGGTTAAACGGTCTTCACCAATTTGGATTACACCGGCATGGTTTTGACCTTCAAAACGATTGGCTTGACCTAAGAAGTCAAACACAAACGGTGTAGCTGGACGTTCATATACTTCACGTGGTGAACCAATTTGCTCGACATTACCTTTGTTCATCACAATGATTTGATCGGCAACTTCGAGTGCTTCTTCTTGGTCATGGGTCACAAAGATCGAAGTGATATGTAATTCGTCATGCAATGTACGTAACCAACGGCGCAGTTCTTTACGAACTTTGGCATCTAAGGCACCAAACGGCTCATCGAGTAACAACACGCGTGGCTCAACCGCAAGTGCACGTGCCAGCGCAATACGTTGACGTTGACCACCTGAAAGCTGTGCAGGATAACGATCGGCCAAGAAACCGAGCTGAACCAAATCCAGTAATCGTGTGACCCGTTTTTTGATTTCAGCTTCACTTGGGCGGGTTGCACGTGGGCGTACACGTAAACCAAACGCAATATTGTCAAACACCGTCATATGACGGAACAAGGCATAATGCTGGAAGACAAAGCCCACTTGACGTTCACGCACGTGTACATCAGTGGCATCTTGACCTTCTAAAATCACTTGACCGCCATCGGCAGATTCAAGGCCTGCAATAATACGCAGTAGCGTGGTTTTACCACAGCCCGATGGGCCAAGCAGTGCCACCAATTGACCATCTGGAAAATCTAAAGAGATGTTATTCAGTGCATGGAATGCACCAAAGTGTTTTTCAATATTTTTAACTTGAATACTCATGGGGTCATTCCTTAAGAAGCTGAATCGTCATTTTTTTTGCTTTGTCGTTCTTGGCGCATTTCAACCCAAGTTTTTAAAATCAGGGTCACAATTGCAAGTAAGGCCAACAGTGAAGACACAGCAAAAGCGGCGCTAAAGGTATATTCGTTATACAGAATTTCGACATGCAACGGTAGGGTGTTGGTTTCACCACGGATGTGACCAGACACCACCGAAACAGCACCAAACTCACCCATGGCACGCGCATTACATAAAATAACGCCGTAGATTAGGCCCCATTTAATGTTGGGTAAGGTCACTTTCCAGAAGGTTTGCCATCCTGAGGCACCCAACACAATTGCAGCTTCCTCTTCTTCAGTGCCTTGTGCTTCCATTAACGGAATCAACTCACGTGCCACAAACGGTACCGTAATGAAAATGGTCGCTAATACAATGGCAGGCACGGCATATAACACTTTAATGTCATTGTCCATCAGCCAACCACCAAACCAGCCTTGAGTACCAAACATGAGCACCAACATTAAACCTGCAATCACAGGCGATACCGAAAACGGCATATCGATAATGGTGGTAAGAATTGATTTACCGCGGAAGTTAAACTTCGCCACCGACCATGCAGCAGCTACACCAAACACCACATTCAGCGGTACAGCAATGGCTGCAGTAAGTAAGGTTAACTTCACCGCAGAGAGAGTATCTGGATGCACCAAGGCTTGCGTATAGACGCCCAAACCTTGCTTAAAGGCCTCCACAAACACCAAAATCAAAGGCAAGATCAAGCAGCTTAAGAAGAAAATCATTGCAATGCTGATTAAGGTGTAGCGTACCCATGTTGGCTCACGGGTCGCATCACGCGATTGCAATTTTTCCGCCAAAGCATTGGCATTGATATTCATCGTGCTGTTCTCCCTGTGCGACGGCTTGCCCATGCTTGTAGCAAGTTAATTAAAAATAAAATCGCAAACGACAGCACCAACATCACCACCGCAATCGTGGTAGCACCCGCATAATCATATTCTTCTAAACGAGAAATAATCATTAAAGGGGCGATTTCAGTTTCAAAGGGTTGGTTACCGGCAATAAAGATCACCGAACCATATTCACCCACGCCACGTGCAAAGGCTAAAGCAAAGCCGGTCAGCAGTGCGGGGAATAAAATCGGCAGAATGACTTTGGTGATGGTTTGAAAGCGCGTTGCACCTAAAGCACATGCCGCTTCTTCAAGCTCTGTTTCTAAATCGGCCAAGACGGGCTGTACAGTACGCACCACAAATGGAATTCCAATAAAGATCAAAGCCAAGGTAATCCCAATTGGCGTATAAGCCACTTTAATCCCTAAGGGTTCTAAATACTGACCAATCCAACCAGTTGGGGCATACAGTGAAGTTAATGCAATACCGGCCACTGCAGTCGGCAGGGCAAAGGGTAAGTCCACCAACGCATCGACAATACGCTTGCCTGGGAAGCGGTAACGCACCAAGCACCATGCCAATAACAGACCAAAGACCACATTAATGAAGGCGGCCAAAAGTGCAGTACTGAAACTTAACTGCAAAGATTTCAGAATACGTTCGGAACTGATGATGTCCCAAAAACCGTCCCATCCAATGCCCAGTGACTTAATAAACACCGCAGACAAAGGGATCAGCACGATTAAGGATAAATACGCTAGGGTAAAGCCTAGAGAAAGACCAAAACCTGGCAGCACTCGGGATCGCTGCGACATGACTACTCCTCAAAAGAGAGAAAGTTGACTCAAATTAAGTCAACCAAAAATAAAATTTTGTGCTCAAAAGCATAGAGAGCGCTGCTTAAATTGCAAATCTAAAAAAATACTTGCCATCATCAGTAATATTGATATGTGCATCAGTAGGTTCTGGGATCAAATAATCATAAATCGCAGGGAAGGGACCAAAACCAGAAGCCACGTTAATATGTCCGACTTGCCCAAGATTGATCGGCGTGAGTTGCCAAGCTTTGGCCAACTGTTGGGCATCTTCAAAGCTGAGCCAAGGATCATTTTCACTGATCAGCATAGTCGTGGGTACGTCAATACGTAGCTTTTGAAAATACGCCGCGTAGTCCGATTGGCTGTCACGGGCAAAACCACGTTCACCAAAACGTGCTGGATTTGCAGGTGCCACCAACACTAAATTTTTGACTTTAGCCTGTAGTTCAGGATGCTCTGCTAAAGCGGCAACGGTAGTTAAACAACCAAAACTATGCGCCACAATTTGTAGATCGTCTTCAAGCGGGGCGACTGTGGCCACGAACTGTTGAATCCATGTCTTAAGCACCGGCAAGTGCCAATTGCGCTGTTGCACACGAGAGCATGACATCAGTTGGCGTTGTAACCAAGATTGCCAATGTGCGTGCTCGCTACCTGCGACGCCCGGAACGATGACCGTATGAACCATGGCTTTGCTCCTCGTGTGCTAAATGATTATTTTGCCGTGTTGGCTTTAACGATTTGATCAAAAATCCCATTATTGTCGAAGTGGGCTTGCTGAACTTTATTCCATCCACCAAATTCTTGATCAATCGTGACTAATTTTAATGCTTTAAATTGATGCTTAAAGCGCTCTAACGTGGCTGCATCACGCGGGCGATAGTAATGCTTCGCTGCAAGGTACTGACCATGAGGTGAATATAAGAAGTTTAGGTAGCCTTGGGCTAAATACTGGGTGCCATGTTTTTGCACATTCTTTTCTACAATCGCAACTGGAGGTTCAGCCAAAATAGATAAAGATGGGGTAATAATCTCAAATTTACCCGGCTGTTCACGTACTGCTAAATAAGCTTCGTTTTCCCATGCCAACAGCACATCACCAATGC
>CAVBYE010000058.1:0-15903 GCA_963599285.1 Bacteroidaceae bacterium
TCGATATAGAAACCTGTACCCACTTCGTGACGTGCTTCACCACCCACAAGTAGCTCTGCACCTTCTTCACGACCTGTTGCAATACAACCCAAGATTTTGTTTTGTTGTTGCTCAGACGCCTGCGCACCAATCATGGTTGTTGTATCTAACGGGTGACCTGTTTTGATACGTTTAACACGCTCAATCGCTTTTTCTAAGAATTTGTCTGCAATGCTTTCTTGTACAAGCGCACGAGAAGGACAAGTACAAATTTCACCTTGGTTCAGCGCGAACATTGCAAAGCCTTCTAATGCTTTGTCTAGGTATTCGTCGTCTTGATCCATAATATCTTCAAAGAAGATGTTTGGTGATTTACCGCCAAGCTCTAAAGTTACAGGAATGATGTTTTCAGTTGCATATTCCATGATCTTTTGACCAACGGCTGTTGAACCTGTAAAGGCAACTTTTGCAATACGTGGGTTGGTTGCTAGTGGACGTCCCACTTCTACACCAAAACCGTTTACGATGTTTAAAACACCCGGTGGTAAAATATCTTGGATCAGTTCAACAAGCACCAAGATACTTGCAGGCGTTTGTTCAGCAGGTTTAAGAACAATACAGTTACCCGCAGCAAGTGCTGGCGCAAGTTTCCATGCTGCCATTAAGATTGGGAAGTTCCATGGGATAATTTGACCCACAACGCCCAATGGTTCATGGAAGTGATACGCAATGGTATCTTCGTCAATCTCAGAGATGCCGCCTTCTTGTGCACGGATACAACCTGCGAAATAGCGGAAATGGTCGATACACAGTGGAATATCAGCCGCTAAAGTTTCACGGATCGGTTTACCGTTGTCCCAAGTTTCTGCCACTGCAAGTTTCTCTAGGTTTTCTTCTAGACGATCTGCAATTTTAAGTAATACGTTGGCACGTGTGGTTGGCGATGCTTTGCCCCATTGTGCTTTTGCTGCATGTGCTGCATCAAGCGCTAATTCAATATCTTCCACAGAAGAACGTGGAATTTTAGTGAAGACTTTACCGTCTACAGGAGAAAGATTGTCAAAGTATTCACCTTTAACAGGTGCTACCCATTTGCCACCAATGAAGTTTTCGTATTGAGGCTTAAAGTCAACTTTAGAACCAGGCTGGTTAGGATCGATATAGCGCATTTGTTTTTCCTTTGCATCGAATCGTTTGCGTTTGTATTAAACAGCAAATATTTGAAATGAGATAAAGTACTCATGTACATTATAGCGTTTAGCATACCTAGCATAAGGTTGGAAAAAGGTAGGCAAAAGTCGTTGTACAACACCACGACAATTTCTTACATAAAGACCGAGTAAAGTAGGCATTGAATCATGCTGTTGTTGTGAGAATACTCGATGATGAACAAACAAGTATTATTAGAAAAAAGGAATAAAATTGATCAATTTCGACATGGAAGTGTCCGTTCATTGAGTCAAGCAGAAGAATTGGGTCATACCATTATGAGTTCATGGCAGCGTTCAAGTTCAGCAGATATCCCGCATGAACGCAGCGCAGCGCCTTTAGTCTCTGTGTCTGAGCATGCAGGTCCCTTACACCATGCTTTAGCCGATTGTGGCGATGAACTGAGAAACATTGCTGAACAGTCGTCGATGGCCTTAGCGGTAGCCGATGTCGGCAGTACCATTATTTGGAGTGCAGCTAAAGGTGCAATGCAACGTGCTGCAGAAAATGTCCACTTTATTGAAGGTGGTCAATGGCATGAAGAGGCGGTAGGCACCAATGCCTTGGCATTAAGTTTAAAAACAGAGCGCTCCTTGAGTGTATTTTCCAATGAGCACTATATGTTGTCTGTACAGGATTGGGCCTGTTATGCCGCGCCGATTTTTGACCCTTACTCTAAACAACTACTTGGCGTAGTGGATCTATCTACCACTTGGGATCAACACAACAGTTTAGGTTTGCTTGCAGCAGAGCGCTGTGCCTCAATTATTCAAACAGCATTGTCATCGCATCAGCGCCAGCATTTATATGTGCGTGCATTTAGCGTGCCGCAGGTGCTGTTTAATGGCAAAGTGTTGGTGTTGACGCCCCGTCAAATTGAAATTCTGACCATCTTAGCACTGTGTCCACAGGGCATGACCTTAGAGACCTTGCATCAGGCCCTCTATGGGGAGCGTAAAGTGAGTATGGGGACTTTAAAAGCTGAAATGTCACAGTTGCGTGATGTCTTAGGCGGACTGCTCGGTTCACGGCCATATCGACTATTAGCACAAGTCGATGCAGATTTTTTACAAGCAGAATATGCACTCGATCGTGGTTCTATTCAAGCTGCCTTAAAGCTCTGCTCTGGCGTGTTTTTAGCCAAAACAGAAAGTCCATTTTTATGTGCATGGCGTGATTGCTTAGAATCACGTTTAAGTGATGCGATTTTTAAAGCCAATGAAACCGATGTCTTACTTAAACATGTCGCGCGTTTTCCTGAGGCCATAGATGCTGTAGAACGCCTGATTGAACTGATGCCTAAATCTCATCCGGTGCATCAGACGTTATTGAAATATAAAGAGCGTGACTAAATCGTTAGAGGCCTTTTTTACTGAGCCAAGCAAACAGCTGTGCATAGGCCAACTCGCGCACGGGCTGTTGCGATAAAATCACGTCATGCAGCGCATTTTTGAGGGCAATGATCTGGGTGTCGCCTTGGATTTTCGCGCCATAATGCGCAATGCTCGTCACATCTAAAATCACATCACTAGATTGAGCGGCCAGACCCCACGTCTTTGGATTTTGGGTTTGATGGCTGTGCATAATCAAAGTCGGGACATGCAAGGTTAAGCCCTGATGTATGGCTTGCTGTGCTTGATAAATCGCGCGAATAAAACTCAAGGGTACAAAACGCTGTTTGGGCTTTTTCCAGGCCAAATTAAAGGCCCATTCGCCATAAAAGTCTTGATGAAGGCTGGCGGCATAGAGCTTATTGAGGCCACTGGGCAGCGGTAAGTTCGGGCAAATTTGGCCGAGTTTGACCAATTGCGGCAACAACCATTTTTTTTGATATTTGGGCATATGAAAATCAAAGAAGGGACTATTGAGCCATAAGGCTTTGATTAAAGGGTGTTGCGCATGGCGGGCGGCATAACTGCTACAGATTAAACCGCCAGTGGAATGGCCTGCGAGCAGCAAATGTTGATGACCTTCACGCCAAATAATATGTAAAGCTTGCGCAATTTCGGCGTCATAGACATGTAAATCAGTGACTTCGTAGGCTTGTTGATGGGGTAGAAGCGAGCGGCCGTATTTACGTAAATCTAAAGCATAAAAATTATAGCCTTGTGCATTAAAACGCTCAGCCATCTCTTGTTGAAAAAAGTAGTCCAAGTAGCCATGAATATACAACACGGCCTTGGTGGTTTTTTCAGGGCGTAATTTACGTATTAAGGTGGCCACTACAGGACCTTCGTGATCATCCGGTAGTGTTAGTGTTGTGGCGTCAAAATCGGGGCCTAAAATGTCAGTGTGGTAGGCCAAAGGAAATCGAAGAGTACTTGGCATAGGCATTGGATCTATTTTTATTTTGGTCTTATCTTTGATCAACTGACACAGGCTGTCAAATCATATCGAAAAAAAAAGCCAGCCAATAGGCATTGGCTGACCGAAAAGCATGTGAGGTACGAGAGGGAGAGCACCTACATGGCTGCTTTAAAGATATCTGCCACTTGTGCATGGGTGGCTTTACGTGGATTTGTGAGCATACAGGCATCTTTTTGTGCATTTTGGGTCATGACATCAATATCTGACTCTTTGACTCCAAGCTCTTCAAGACCTGCAGGAATACCAATCGACTGGGAAAGTTCACGAATCGCTTCGATGGCCGCGTAGGCGGCTTCAGTTACAGTAAAGCCATGAATATTAACGCCCATGAGCTCAGCAATACGTGCATAACGATCTGGGCAGGCAATTAGGTTAAATTCGCATACGTGTGGTAACAGAACCGCATTACATACGCCGTGTGGTAAGTTGTAGAAACCACCCAATTGATGTGCCATCGCATGTACATAGCCGAGCGATGCATTGTTAAAGGCCATCCCTGCTAAGTACTGCGCATAGCTCATCGCATCACGGGCTTCTAAGTTGTCACCATTGGCCACTGCTGGACTTAACCATTGACTGATCATGCTGATGGCTTTTTCGGCACAGGCATCGGTAATAGGATTGGCTGCGGTCGATACGTAGGCTTCAACGGCATGCGTGAGCGCGTCCATACCCGTTGCTGCAGTAAGTGCAGCAGGTTTTGCCAACATCAGTTTTGGATCATCGATGGCAATTAGTGGGGTACAGCGCCAATCCACAATCGCCATCTTAACGTGCGTGTCAGTATTGGTGATAATACAAAAACGGGTCATTTCAGAAGCGGTACCGGCTGTAGTATTGACTGCAATCAGAGGGGTCATGGGTACCGAACTCTTATCAATCCCTTCATAGTCACGAATATGCCCACCGCCCGCAGTCACAAGGCCAATACCCTTGGCACAGTCATGTGATGAGCCACCACCTAAAGAGACAATAAAGTCACAACCATTTTGGTTATAGGCATCAACGCCATTATGGACGTTAATGTCGGTTGGGTTAGGTTCTGCACCTGGGAAAATATGGCTTTCTACGCCTGATTCAGTGAGGTAACCGGCGATCAGATCTGCAACACCAAATTTGTGTAGGCCTGCGTCAGTCACAATGAGTGCTTTTTTTGCACCTAAATTTTTTGCTTTAGCACCAATTTCTTTGGCACATCCTGGACCAAATAAAGATACACACGGAATATAAAAGCCGTTGGTCTGGTCTGCAATATTTTTAAAAGCCATGGTTCGATTCCTTCTACCATTCGTGATTCTTATCGGTGATGCTCACCGTTGTTTGCAGTATTGCGAGTTATTGTTTAAAAATAAACCTACCAAAAACCTACCATCATCTTTTTTTTATATGGTGTGATCGTTTTTTAGGATCAATAAGACTGGGTAGCTGTGTAGTGCCACACCTGCGAGAGCTGAATTTTTTGTGAAAAAATGCTAGTCTAAGCCGGTTATTGGAAGGTGATTGGCGAATGAAACAAGAAACTGCACTGAAACTTTTAAAAGCGGGTGAAAATGTCTTTTTGACCGGTTCGGCTGGTGCAGGTAAAACCTATACCCTTAATCAATACATCAATTATTTAAAAGCACGCAAAGTGCCTGTGGCCATTACGGCCTCAACAGGCATTGCAGCCACGCATATGAATGGGATGACCATTCACACATGGGCGGGCATGGGCATTAAAGATGTCTTGACCGATCATGATTTAAAAAACATGAAAGAGCGTAAATACTTAAAAGAGCATTTAGAAAATGCCCAAGTGCTCATCATTGATGAAATTTCAATGCTACATGCCAAACAGCTGAATTTGGTCAATCAAATTTTAAAATATTTTAAAGAAAGCGATGATGCTTTTGGCGGTATTCAAGTGATTGTAGCAGGCGACTTTTTCCAATTGCCGCCTGTGGGAAAAAATGACGAGCGCAACCGTGATAAATTCTGTTTTATGTCTGAGGCTTGGGTCGAAGCAAAATTTCGGGTCTGTTATTTAACAGAACAGCACCGTCAGGGGAATGACTTCCTGAATGACATTCTGAATGCCATTCGCGCACAAAACTTACAACCTCAGCACCTTGAAGCGCTGCAACAGACGCGTCAGCAGGAGATTGGCGAGACCTTTACCCGCTTATATACCCATAATGCCGATGTTGATCAGATTAACCTGCAACATTTAAATGCCATTGACACTAAAGAGCGTCAGTTTGATGCCAAAACAGATGGTAATGACAAATTGATTGATACCTTAAGGTCTTCGGTACGTGCTCCAGAAAGCTTGGTGCTTAAAAAACATGCCAAAGTGATGTTTGTCAAAAACAACTTTGAGATGGGGTATATCAATGGCAGCTTAGGTGAGGTGATTGATTTTGAAGAAGATGACGAATATGGCATGTTGCCCAAAGTGCAACTCACCGATGGAACCACCTTATTGGTCGAGCCTGAAACCTGGTCAGTGGACAATGATGCCGGTAAGACCATTGCCAGTTTTCAGCAAATTCCGCTGCGTTTAGCATGGGCGATTACCATTCATAAATCGCAAGGCATGACCTTGGCGGCAGCAGAAATTAATCTGAGCCATACCTTCGAAAAAGGTCAAGGTTATGTGGCGTTATCACGTTTAAAAAGCTTAAGTGGGCTACGTTTGTTGGGCTTTAATAGCCAAGCGCTTGAGTTAGATAGCCTAGCCCTCAAAGCAGACCGTCGCTTCCAAGAATTATCGGCTGAGGCCGAAGCACACTTTGCTGAGCAAGATTTAACGCTGCAACACAATGCCTTTATTCGTCATTGTGGCGGCACACTCAACACTGCTGAAATTCAACGCAATGAAAAGAAAATTGCCAAGGCGGGTAAGCAAAACTACGCTGCGGCAACGGTTGAGGAAACCCGTACCTTATTTGAAGAAGGCTATGATATTGCGGATATTGCCCAAGAACGCGGCTTAACGCCTGCCACCATTATTAACCATTTGGCCAAGCTGCAAAAAGATGGCCTAGATATCTCAGTTGCCCATCCGGGTGAAGAAGTGGTGGAGCAAGTACGTAAGATTTACAAGCGTTTAATGAAACGACAAAATCCTGAACACTTTAGTGACAACGGCAGTATGAAACTGCGTCCAATTGTTGAAGCCACCAGTCCACGTATGGGCTATGATCAAGTGCGTTTAGCTTTATTATTTGTTGAATAAATGGGGACTAAAAAAGACCATCTCATCCGCTTGAGATGGTCATACAGATTATTTGGGCTGAGCGGTCATCATCCCCATGCCAGCAATCCATTCTTGGATAGGTTCATAATATTGAATGTCGGCTGTATATTCGCCTTGTGCCGCCAAGGCCGCAAAGGCCGCCACCCATGCGCGAATTTCCTGACCACCACGGCCGCCCTGTTCGCGAATCTCCGCGTTGCTCATTTGCGCCAAGGCCGCGAAATCTGCCCGTTTAAAGCATTGTAATAACGCTTTGTCCCATTCAGGGTTTAAAGGCAAGGCTGCACCAGGGTCGCCATTGGCCATACGCTGACCGACATCAATCACTTTGGCCTGACGATGATCACGCGCTTGCGGGGTTGGATTACGTCCTGCAATTAAAAACTCCTGTACCTCAGCAGAGGCCGTTTGAATTTGTGGCGTCGGTGGATCATGCGATAAGCCGCCTGAACCTAAAATTAAAATGCGTCCATCGAGAGTTTTTAAGTACTCACCAATGACACGGCCCAATTCAATCACACGTTTGGTGGTGGGCATGGGTGCAGCAGCACCATTAATGAAAATCGGGATAATGGGGTAACGGTCTAGTTGACCTTCGCAGAGTAAATCCAAAGGCTGAGTAAAGCCATGATCGGCTTGCATACGGTAAGAATAGGCAACATCAATATCATGCGCCAAGCAGTGTTCAATTAAACCAACAGCTGTGTCTTCAGGGACATTTAACGCCCCCGGTCCATAATTCCAGTCACCTGCAGCACTTGCACGTACACCCACGCAGAAGCTTGGCATTAAGTCATAAAAGAAGCCATTAAAATGATCTGGCCCAAAGGCAATAATTAATGTTGGATCATAGGCTTTGACTTGTTCTGCCAATTGGGCAAAGCTGGCACGTGCTGCCGCTTCAATCTCGGCAGGGGGAGAGGCAAAATCTAACAGTGGACTGTGGGATACACAGATAAGACGAATCGACATAAGCGTACGCATACAAAACCAAAATAGAGCTCAAACTATAGTGAGGCTGTTTAGGGCTGAACAATATTTATCTTAAATAGCAGCATCGTTATAAAGTTGAGCATTCGCTTTAATTTTGATTTTATGCTCAGCCAGATAAAAAATATTTCATTTGAAAAATCATTTATTTATCAATTTAAGCTACTGTGTTTTAGCAGTTTGCTTACAACATGGATCAGTGGTTATTGTAGATGTTTCTCATTTACCTTTGGCTAAAGTTAAACAATGCCAAGCCTAAATTTTAAGGTGAATAAAGCTAACTGATTTTATGCTATAGTGAATCTGATTCATTTTGGTTGGTCTGTCATGTTAGAAATACGACATTTAAAAACTTTACTGGCCTTACGCGAGCATGGCTCATTGGTGGCAGCATCGAATGACTTGTGCCTGACCCCGTCTGCAATTTCACATCAGCTCAAAGAATTGGATCATTGGTACGGGGTGGAGGTGGTTAATCGTCGCAGTCGCCCAGTCAGTTTTTCAAATGTAGGGCAGCGCTTGCTCAAATTGGCGGATGATGTGTTGCCACAAATCCAAATTGCACAAACTGACATTACCCGTATTGTACATGGTCAAACAGGCCGAATTATTTTTTCCTCGGAATGTCACAGCTGTTTTGATTGGCTGATGCCTTTGCTCAATCACTATCGCCAACAATATCCTGATGTCGATTTAGATTTTGCAGCTGGCTTTGAGTCTAATCCGCATGAACTCTTACAAAGTGGTGAATTTGATCTGTTGATTACTGCTGATCCGATTGCCCTGAAAGGAGTGGAATATTTCCCTATTTTTGAATATGAATCGCGCTTGGTACTGTCAAGCACCCATCGCTTAGTACGCGCAGAGCAGATTAGCGTACACGATTTGGCAGAAGAAACCCTGATTACCTATCCGGTGGACAAGCATCGCCTAGACATTATGTCGAAACTGTTTATTCCTGCCAACGTACAGCCCAAGACCATTCGTACCACAGATCTGACCCAAATGTTAATTCAACTTGTGGCCAGCGGACGTGGAATTGCCGCCTTACCCGATTGGGTCGTGAATGAATATGAACAAAAAGGTTGGGTGATCTCGCGCCGTTTGGACTGTGTGTCTGCACAAGGGCTACGTCGTACGCTGTATGCAGGCTTTCGCTGCGAAGACAAAGACAAAAATTATTTTGAAGGCTTCTTAAAACAGTTGGAGAAGTTTTCGCAAAAGCGTCACCACTACTATGCCTAAATGTGCATGTTAAGACTGACCAATCAATAAAGATAAAATGCCTGCTGCAATCAGTGGGCCCACCGGCACACCACGCAATACTGCAACGCCTGCCACTGTGCCAATGAGTAAGCCTGCAACAATATTGGGTTGATGACTCATGAGTTGCACACCGCGGGCACCTAACCATGCCACAAACATACCGACGGCAATGGCCAATAAAGAGTTGATACTCAGAAACGATTTTAAAATCGCATCGCCCGGAATTTTACCGCTGGCGATGGGTGTCAGTACCCCAATGGTTAAAATAATAATGCCAATATTGAGGCCATGTTGTTGTAATAGAGGGAAAAACTCACTCAGTGGGGTAATTTTAAATACAATTAAAACCGCTGCTGCAATGGTGACAGCACTATTGTGGCTAAAAATCCCAATCGCCAATAACACCAAAAGAACCATTAAATTAACATCAAGATGAGCCAGCATAGTCAACACAGCGCAGTAAAAATCGGCGTATTGTAAGCCGATGCCACACTTTGCACAATTTCAGTATAAAATGCATGTTCAATAGATGAAATATTTACCCTGAATGTTATTAGAAAAAATGTTGCAATCACAAGGCTTTGGCTCACGTAAAGCGTGCCAACAGTTAATTAAAAACGGTGCTGTTGTGATTGATGGTCAGCCTATGACAGACCCTAAAGCCAAGCTTGATCTCAATGGATTGGTGTTTTCGGTCTATGGAGATGAATATCAATATCGTGAGCAAGTCTATATTGCGCTGAATAAACCACAAGGTTATGAATGCTCACATCAAGCTACCCATCATTTTAGTGTGTTTGATTTCTTTGACCAAGTCTTGATGAATCGGGGGATCCAGTGTGTGGGACGTTTAGATCAAGACACCACCGGTTTATTGTTACTCACTGACGATGGTCAATTTTTACAAGCCTTGACCCATCCTAAAAAACATGTCGGCAAGGTTTATCAAATGCATACCGCTGATCCCGTTACCCCCGAACAAGTTGCTCAATTAACCCAAGGCGTAGAATTACGTAATGAGCAGGGCATCTTTGCGGCAACAGAAGTGACCTGTCTTGAAGAACAGCATCTGCAAATGACGGTACATCAAGGGGTATATCACCAAGTGAAACGTATGTTGGCTGCTGTGGGCAATAAAGTCGAACGTCTACATCGTCAGCAGATTGGTGCACTGGCCTTACCTGATGATCTTGCTGAAGGCGAATGGATCTATTTAAGTGCTGAACAAGTGGCACAAGCCAAAGTTCGCGCTGAATAATGCAGCTCAATAGCTTAAGTGCCGACTTGAGCTATTTTAAAAAACAGTGATAGGTTTGGAATTCGTCATCTCGAACAAATCCCATACTTTCATACAGCTGATGCGACTGATAGTTGTTTTTTTGCGTTTCTAAACTAATGCGCAGCGCATTTTCATGCTTAGCAAATAAGATCGCCGTGTCAATGAGTTGCCGTGCAGCACCTTGACGACGATACAACGGCGTGACATAGACATCATCTAAAATATAGTAAGTTGAGCAGGCCACAGAAGAAAAACCTAAATACAATAAAACAAAGCCTGTAATCGCATCATCTTTAATATGAATAAAAATAACACTTTCTTGGTTCTCAAAACGTTGTTTTAAAAATTGATGGGAATGCTCTAGTTGAGAGGATGCCCCATAAAACTGACGATATTCATCAAATAAAATAGCCAACTGCGGCAAATCTTCGTTGGTTGCACGTCTGACAATCATGCACTCTTCCTCGTCTATTGTTGTTGTCTGCATGACAGCATACCCAACATTGCAAGTGAAAAGTTTTAATGTTTTGTGATGCAAGTACTTAAGGTTTACGACTTTCTTGTAATAAAGCATTAAGTTCATCAACGATCGTTGCAGCTTGCTGTCGATCTGTTGGTTTAAGCGCTGCAGGTTGGGCATCCATCAGCTCTTGCGTAATACTAAAAGGAATAGATTGTGTACGTACGACTTGCTTAAAGAACAAACGTACCGCTTGGGCTGGGCTGATGCCCAAGGCTTGAAAGACTTCAAAGGCTTGTTGCTTCTCTTCGCGATTTAAACGAATTTGGTAGACTTCAGTTTTCTTCATTGTACTTCATGACCAAAAAAGTAGAGACAATGTCATTACATTGTAATGACATTTTAGGGTAAGTGTAACTGCTGACTTGAACTAAAGGCAAACGGCTGCCCTGTAATTGGATCCTGAAAGGCAATATGCTGCGCTAACAGCTGCAGAGGTGCAGAAAAATCGTCTTCCGCCTTATGGCAAATGTGCGGATAAAACGGATCATTTAAGATGGGCATACCTAAGTGGTTAAGATGCACCCGCAGCTGATGCTGTTTACCCGTCTTCGGGCGCAGCTGATATTTGGCATAGGGGCCGCTGTGGGCTAACAGGCGAATCTCAGTTTCGCTATTCGGCGTGCCATCGACCACCTGCATGGTATAAAACGGCTGCCCTTTTTCCATACGTAAACGCACCACATGTGGGAACGTCAGCTCAGGTTGAAAAGCTGCAATGGCATGATAGGTTTTTTCAACTGAGCGTTCTGCAAACATGGTTTGATAGGCACCACGACTCGCCACTTGTTTGGAAAATAGCACAATACCCGCTGTTTCACGATCTAGTCGATGAATTGGAGTTAAGTCAGGATTGGCAGTGGTTTTTTTCAGCCGAACCAATAAGGTTTCTTGAACGTATTGGCCGGTGGGACTCATGGTTAAAAAATGCGGTTTGTCCACCACCAAGAGATGTTCATTTTCAAATAAAATCTGTTCTTGAAAAGGCACCTGAATTTCATGCGCTAAAAAACGATAATAAAACACATGGCTGTTGGCACAGTAAGGACTGTCTATACTTAAACGCTGACCCTGTGCATCATAAACCAAGCCGTCGTCAAAACGTTGCTGCCATTCTTGGGCATCAATATGGGCAAATTGCGCGATCAAATAAGCATAAATACTGACGGGCAGTGGATCAACTAAGGGCAAGAAGACCTTACTTGCCGTGACGCCATTCAGCATGGGGGGACTAAATGCATTTACAGCCATAATAGCAACAAAAAACCTCGTGAAAAAAGACACAATTGCAGCGTGCTCGATGGGCATTCGAGCAGGGCAATGCTATGATATTCGATCTTCCTTCGTCTGTCGTGAGTATTATGCAGTATTCCTTCCAACTTCAATTAAACCATGAACAAGATACCCAAGTATTGGCTCAGGTATTGGCTGAGCAATTTAATGCAGGCGTGGTGTACTTGATTGGGGATTTAGGTGCTGGCAAGACCACACTAACGCGCTATTTGTTACAGCAATTGGGTCATCAAGGCTCGGTGAAAAGCCCGACCTATACCTTGGTTGAACCGTATAGCATTCAGGGCAAAGAGGTCTTTCACTTTGACTTATATCGCTTAAATGATCCTTATGAATTGGAACTGATGGGCATTCGTGATTATTTAGATACGCCAAACGCGCTATTTTTATTTGAATGGCCTTCTAAGGGTGAAGATGAAATTCCTGCTGCTGACTTAATTATTCAAATTGAAAAGTCAGAAGATGAATTAACCCGTATTGCGACTTTAAGCTCGAACCATGCTGCGTTACAACAGGCTTTAGAAACCCAATTTTCGTTATGATTGAGACAGCAATGTCACGTATTTGCGCCTTAGATGCCGCCTTAGCCAATCAAATTGCTGCAGGTGAGGTAATCGAACGCCCTGCCTCAGTGGTCAAAGAGTTACTTGAAAATGCCATTGATGCCGGTGCCACCGAGATTATTGTGCGTATTGCTCAAGGCGGCAGCACCTTAATTGAAATCGTGGACAATGGTCAAGGTATTCATCCTGATGATTTGACCTTGGCGGTGACGCGCCATGCCACCAGTAAAATTTACACGGCCGATGACTTACACGCCATTGTTAGTTTGGGCTTTCGTGGTGAAGCTTTAGCTTCCATTGCAGCCGTCTCGCGTTTAACCTTAACCAGTAGTCAAGATGACGAGGGTGTAGGCTACCAAGTTGAAGTCAATGGTACTGCCTTTGATCATCAACAGGTGCAGGCCGTGGCCTCGGCTAAAGGGACGCATATTCGCGTCCAAGATTTATTTTTTAATGTGCCGGCACGCCGAAAGTTTTTAAAAAAACCGGGTACCGAATTTGGGCATATCGAAGACGTGGTGCGCCGTTTAGCGCTGATCCATTTTGATATTCGTTTTGTGCTTGAGCATAACGACAGTATTCGTTTGAATTTACCCATCGCAGACAGTGGTGCCTTACGTGTACAGCGGGTGCAGCAATTGCTTGGGCGCAACTTTATTGATAATGCCTATTGGATGGATGCAGAAGGCAGTCAATTAAGACTGTCTGGGTGGTTAGGGCATCCTTCAGATGCACGCGCTCAGGCTGATATACAATATGTCTATGTCAACGGGCGTATTGTGAAAGATAAGACCATCAGTCATGCGCTCAGAA
This sequence comes from Bacteroidaceae bacterium, assembly GCA_963599285.1. Taxonomy (GTDB): domain Bacteria; phylum Pseudomonadota; class Gammaproteobacteria; order Pseudomonadales; family Moraxellaceae; genus Acinetobacter. The sequence continues at coordinate 13,518 of CAVBYE010000058.1, forward strand.
TGGCCTATGAAGGTATTTTACATGGCCATCAATATGCAGCCTATTTGCTGTTTTTAGAACTGGATCCTGAACAAGTGGATGTCAATGTGCATCCCACTAAGCATGAAATTCGCTTTGCCAACCAGCGTGAAGTGCATGAGTTTGTGCGTCACTATGCCAAAAATACCTTGGCTCAATTTCAAACCGCACAGGCTGATTTGGCACAGGCGCTAAAAGCGGAGCCGATCACTGCGGCACCACAGCCGCGTCACCAACAGCAATTCGCCTTGCATCAACATGCAGCAGATACGCAAGTGCAAGCAACACAAGCAGCTGGTGTGCAGTACCCACGCCGTGAGAGCAATCAGGTGTCACCTCAGCTCAATAGTGCCATGCAGCAGTATTTAGCTCCACTACGTGACACGGCTACTCAAACGGCGCAGACATTCGCTACAGCGGACTCTATGGATGCAGCTCGTACCAGTGCTGTCGCAGTGGATGAACATCCCTTAGGCGTGGCGATTGCACAATTGCATGGTATTTATATTTTGGCGCAAAACAGCGAAGGTTTGATTATTGTCGATATGCATGCGGCACATGAGCGTATTGTATTGCAAAAAATGAAAGCCGCTTGGGACAAACCTGAATTTTGGACATCGCAGCAACTGTTGATTCCTAAAGTGGTGTCTATTAGCCGTATGCAAGCACTACGTGTTGCCGATTTACAGCCACAACTGTCGCGTTTGGGCTTGGATATTGACCAATATGGTGAAGACCAAGTGATTGTACGTGGCGTACCCGCAATTTTACAAAAATCTGATTTTTCAGCGTTGGTTCCTGAGTTACTCAATGATCTTGATCCCAATGACGAAGCACAGGCCTTATTGCAAAAACGCGATCAAATCTTAGCAGGCATGGCCTGTCACGCTGCAGTGCGCGCGCATCGGATGTTAAGTTTATCTGAAATGAACGCGTTATTACGCCAAATGGAACACACCGAATTTGCGAGCCAATGTAATCATGGCCGTCCAACGTGGCGCGCTTTCCCATTGGCTCAACTAGACAAACTTTTTGCTCGAGGAGAGTAACTTTCATGTCCAACCCATTGCCAGTCATTAATTTAATGGGACCTACTGCAAGCGGTAAAACCGCTTTGGCATGTCAACTCTATGAGCAAGGAGGATTCGAACTCATTTCCGTCGATTCTGCATTGGTCTTTCAAGATATGGATATTGGTACAGCCAAGCCAAGTAAGGCTGAACAAGCCCTGTATCCACATCATTTAATTGATATTATTGCACCTACCCAAGTGTATTCGGCATCAGAATTTGTGAATGATGCTTGCCAGTTAATTGATAACATTCATGCACAAGGTAAAACGCCAATTTTGGTGGGCGGTACGATGCTGTACTTTAAAGCGTTGCTTGAAGGGCTATCCGACCATTTGCCAAGTGCAGATTATAATGTTCGTGCTGAAATTGAAGCGAAAGGAGAGCGTGAGGGCTGGGAAGCGGTTTATGCTGAGCTGTGTCAAGTTGATCCCTTGGCAGGAGAAAAGTTTAGAGTCAGTGATAAACAACGTATTATTCGTGCCTTAGAGGTGTTTAAACTTACGGGCAAGCCAATTACCCAATTACAAGCAGAGCAGCCAAAAAATCAACCCTATCGTTATAATTTTCATAACTTTGCTTTAATGCCTGATCGTGCTGAACTGCATCAGCGGATTGAAAAACGCTTACAAGTAATGTGGAAAATCGGTTTTTTGGATGAGGTGGTTTCACTTATGGAAAAATACGATTTAGATCCAGATTTACCATCTATGCGCTGCGTGGGCTATCGTCAGGTATTAGATTTTCTAAAAAAAGGTGATCAAAATCGCGAAAGTCGGCAGGAAATGGAAGACAAAGCGTTATTCGCAACACGACAACTTGCGAAACGTCAATATACTTGGTTACGTTCTTTGCAAGAAGCGCATCATTTTCAAACATATTTAACCATAAACGATGCACAAGAAGACTTGCGAAACCGTTACAGATGAAGCAAAATTTAACAGCTATCTTTTTTATAAATTTTAATTGAAAAACAAAGATAGTTTTTTTGCGCTGATTTTTAAATTATTTTTGGAGTTATAACATGTCTAAAGGTCAAACTTTACAAGATCCGTTCTTAAATTCTCTCCGTAAAGAACGTATTCCAGTTTCTATCTTCCTTGTAAATGGTATTAAATTACAAGGTCATATCGAATCTTTTGACCAATATGTTGTTTTATTAAAAAATACAGTAAGCCAAATGGTTTACAAACATGCGATTTCTACAGTTGTTCCTGCACGTAATCCACGTCCAGCAGGCGCGCCAGCAGGTGCACAAGGTGCAGGCTTCGGCGGTCAAGGCGGTCAAGGTGCAGGCT
>CAVBYE010000059.1:0-15491 GCA_963599285.1 Bacteroidaceae bacterium
CAACGATTTTACCTTTACCTTCGTCGCCCCATTGGGTACCAAGTACCACAACATTCTTGCCCATAATAGCCTCATTACATCATGCTGAAAATTAAAAATATTGTCTGTGACATGAACACAGACAATCACCGATTTAGATAGATTGAACTTGCCATTCACCTGCAACATGCACCAATTGATGCGTTGCTGATGGCACTGAACTTAAATCATCATTACCTAAAAGTTGGATTACACTTAGACCTTGTGCACGTGTCGCTTGGATCGCAGCCAATAACGCGGCATCATTGCCCTTCGGTGCAACCACAACAGAAATCTGTTCAAACTGACCTGCGCTCAGTGAATATAAGTCACATGAGAACCCTGTAGCAGGACGCGCGCGACCAAAGTGCTCGCCAATACCATCGTAACGGCCGCCTTGCGCTAAAGGTGCTGCACGGTTAGGTGCATACACAGCGTACATCAGGCCTGTATGGTAATGGTATGAGCGAAGTTCAACCACATCCACACCAATATGTAAATTTGGCCAACGTGCTTGAATTTCAGCTTGTGTCGTCGTTAACGCATCAAAGGCCTGCTTAAAGGCTTCATCTGCCATAATCTCAACGCTTAAGTGTGCCTTTAATGCATTTAAATCACTTGCATAGCGACCTAAAGCATAGAAGTCAGCGCCAAAGCTTAACTGTGCAGTAAATTCTGCAAGCTCTGGCAAGGCTTTACGTTGGTATAAATCAGACAAACGGCGTTCTGTTTGCTTGGTTAAGCCGGCATGTTTCACCAAGCTACGGAATAAGCCCACATGACCTAAGTCTAAGTGAATACCGTCCACAAAGTTGGCTTTTTGCAACAGACCCAGCATCACGTCGATCATTTCAACGTCTGCATCAATACTGTCCGAGCCAAACAGTTCTGCACCCAATTGCAATGGTGCACGTGTGGCATTAAACCCTTGTGGTTTAGTATGAAGAACCGTGCCTGCATAGCAATAACGTGCTACGCCTGCAACCTGATGGACATGTGCATCAATACGAGCCACTTGTGGTGTCATATCGGCACGCACACCAAGTAGTCGACCTGAAATTTGGTCGATGACTTTAAATGTGGCTAAGTCTAAATCTTGATTCGATTCGGAAAGAGAAGAGAGAGATTCAATGTATTCGATGAAAGGCGTGTACACCAATTGATAACCACGCGATGCGAGGAAATCTAATGCGTCACGGCGCAAAGTTTCGATTACTTGCGCCTGTTCGGGTAATACATCAGCTACACCATCAGGTAATAACCATGTCTCTGAAATGGGCATGTTGTAAACCTAAATTCTTGTCAGCGCGGAACAAATCCGCATAAAAAAATCGGGAGCACACCCGATTTCTCCTAGTCTAGCACGATAGTTTAACCCTTGCACAAGTCTTTTTTTGAAAAGATGGGTAAATACTGACTAATTAAAGAAGCAATATTTAGGCTTGCTTTTAAACAGCCCAAATGGGCTTTCTTCAGCCATACTTTCGCTTATTTTCAGACTTTATCTTAAGGGTAAAACTGTGCTGTGTTTGATTTTTTGCAGTGGAATCTCAGTTTTAATACTACGGATCGCCGCAATTTTATTTAAATGCTGTAATTGAAATTGCCGATAGGCATCTAAATCGGCCACCACAATTCTTAAAAAGAAATCACAATCACCGGCCATGAGCTGACATTCCATCACTTCAGGAATATCTTGAATCGCCGTGACAAATTCATCTACTGTGGCTGCATCTTGGGCTTTGAGCCAAATTCGTGCAAATACAGTTAAACCTAAATTCAGCTGCTGTGGATTGAGTAAAGCCACATATTTTTCAATTACACCGCTGTCTTCTAAGTGCTTGACTCGACGCAAGCACGGCGATGCTGATAAACCGACTAAATCAGCGAGTTCATTATTGTTAATTTTACCCTGTTGTTGCAATACACTTAAAATACGCCGATCCATCTGATCCATATTGATTGCCTAGATAATTTAATTTTTGGCATATTATCGCCGATCCTTGCATTTTATAAGCAGATTCTGCTTTTTTATAGATCATTGACCGCAAGTTTAACGGCATCTGCTACAGGCTTTTTTCTACAATAACCAACACAGAATCAGCAGATGGAAGCGGCACAATGTTGCATTTTCGCGACACTCGACAACAGCGCTGGGTACAACAACATGACCTAGAAATTAAACGCGGCTTAAAAGATGCAACGCCTATGCTGCTGGGGATTATTCCATTTGCTTTGGTCTTGGGTACGCAAGCCACACAAAAAGGCTTTAGTGTCGTTGAAGTGCCCTTACTCACCGGTCTTAATTTTGCCGGTGGTTCTGAATTTGCCATTTTAGAAGTATGGACCGATCCACCACAGCTTCTCATGCTGATTTTTATTACTTTTTTGGTTAATAGTCGACATTTATTGATGGGCGCAAGTTTAGTGCCTTATCTTCGGCATTTACCCAACAAAACGGTCTATACCGCCTTATTTTTTATGGTCGATGAAAGTTGGGCGGCCTCGTTTGCCGATGCTGAAAAAAATAAATATTTAGGCGTCAATCGGGCTTTTAGTTTGCCGTATTACGCAGGCTTGTGTTTTGCTCTCTATATCATGTGGGTCAGTTGCACCACGCTCGGCGCCCTGCTTGGCCCCTTACTCGGTGATATCAGTCGTTTGGGTTTTGATATGGCATTTGCTGCAGTATTTTTGGTGTTACTGCGCGGTATGTGGAAAGGCATCAGCGCAGCGCGTCCATGGTTGGTGAGTTTAATGGTGGCCGCTTTGGCTTATGTCTATTTACCAAGTGGTTGGTACGTGCCGCTTGGTGCATTAAGTGGTATCGCTTCAGCATTTTTCTTCGTTGGAGATGAAGCATGATTCAAACGACAACGTTCATCGCCATTATTTTTATTGCGCTGACCACCTATCTCACCCGTATTTTGGGCTATATGCTGCTTAAAAACAGACAGCTCACGCCCAAACAAAGACGGATTTTAGAAGTCGTGCCAGGCTGTGTACTCATCTCAGTGATTGCACCGTATTTTGTACGTCACAATAGCGCAGATTTAATCGCGATTGCCATCACGCTGCTTGCTGCTAGCCGCTTGTCCTTATTACCCACGGTTGCGATCAGCATGCTAAGTGCCGCGCTACTGCGTTATTGGCTCATATAACGATAGTGCGCTAAGCACGAACAGCACTGTGATTGCTTCAATACTGAAGACCACAGCCATCAACATGGCTTAAGCCTCAAATGATTGACATAAATCTAATAAACGGTTGGCATATCCCCACTCATTGTCATACCACGCAAACACTTTGGCTTGCTGCCCCACCACCATGGTTTGATTTAAATCTACGATTAAGGAATAAGGTGAATGATTAAAGTCACTTGAAACTAAAGGCTCATCCGTTACTTGCATAATTTGTGCATAATCATGTTGCGCCGCAGCGCTGAGGACCTGATTAAGCTGTTCAACATCAATTCTTTTCTGTGCCACAAAGCTTAAATCGATGGCAGCCACATTAATCGTTGGCACGCGAATAGAATAACCATCTACACGATCAGCCATTTTGGGCAGCACTTGTTTTAACGCCCCTAAGGCAGATGAGGTGGTCGGAATAATATTTTGACCCGATGCCCGTGCACGACGTAAATCACGGTGTGCATGATCAAGTACCGACTGATCAGCGGTTACCGCATGAATTTCAGTCATGAGCGCAGTTTCAATCCCAAACGCATCATCAATAATTTTAACCAATGGTACTAAAGCCTGTGTGGTACAGGACACACTAGAAATAATTTGATCGGTGGCTTTCACCTCATGGTGATTGACCCCATACACAATCGCAGCATCCACACTGTCAAACGGTGCTGCACCGACAATGACACGTTTTGCCCCTGCCTGAATGTGCTGCGTGGCTGCAAAGCGCGAGCGAAATAGACCGGTACATTCGAGCACAACGTCAACATTGAGGTTTTTCCAAGGCAAATGTTGCGGCTGAGCCTGTTGCAACACTTGCACTTTCAGCTGACGCTGACCGGCTTGAAGCATTAAATACGTGCGTTCCGATTCAACTAAAATCTCGACCTGACCTGCAAAACGACCATGGGTTGAATCATATTTAAACAAATGCAATAAGGTGTCTACATCCGCAACATCGTTAATGGCAACAATCTGAAAATCAAACGCTTTTTCATGTTCGAACCACGCACGCAATACATTACGTCCAATACGCCCAAATCCATTGATTGCTATTCGTTGCATGCGAGATTCCCTAATCGTGTGAAAGCGGCATTATGTTAAAGGATTTCTAAACCGCTGTGAGAGAAAATTTTCCACCTTTGCAAGTAAAGCGCACCATTTTTAAACAAATTAGAATTTAATTCTAAAAATAGACTCAAAAAATTGTATAAATTTAAAAAATATAAAAAAAATCTCAGTTTTTATTTACTTTATGCGTCAAAACAAGTAAAACGTAAGCGGCCAAACACTGTGGGCTTTTTTGAACATTAAGTCAAAAAAGTGGCCCTTTTCAGGGGCCTCATCATCGGTATGTATTTTGATTTTGATCTATTTTAGGCCGGAATGTACACTTTGATGCTACGGGGTGGTTTTGCCTGCTGTGCTGGCTGAGAATTGTCATGGATTCGCGCTAAAATCATTGGTGGATCAGGGTTTTTTCGGTATAATTTGGCGTTTTAAAAAATTAAGCCAGTATGCCAACACCAGCGTTTGGTATGCTTTTAGCCAAATCAGAATTTATGGAGTGACTTGTTGTGAGTACTCGTTTTATGACAGCAGCTGACATTCGTGAAGCATTTTTACGCTTTTTTGAGACCAAAGGCCATACACGTGTCGCGTCGAGTTCACTAGTCCCTGCCAATGACCCAACGTTATTGTTCACCAATGCGGGTATGAACCAGTTCAAAGACTGCTTCTTAGGTCTTGAAAAACGTGACTATGTACGTGCAACAACATCACAAAAATGTGTACGTGCAGGTGGTAAACATAACGACTTAGATAATGTTGGTTATACCGCACGTCACCATACCTTCTTTGAAATGTTAGGTAACTTCTCATTTGGTGATTACTTCAAGCGTGATGCCATTTTATTTGCATGGGAATTCCTCACTTCTGATGAATGGTTAGCCCTTCCAAAAGATAAATTATATGCCACGGTTTACCATACCGATGACGAAGCCTTCGAGATCTGGAACAAAGAAGTGGGCTTAGATGCGAGCCGCATCATTCGTATTGGTGACAACAAAGGCGAAAAATACGCATCAGATAACTTCTGGGCAATGGGCGATACGGGTCCTTGTGGTCCATGTTCTGAAATCTTCTTTGACCATGGCGATCACATCTGGGGCGGCCTACCGGGCACAGCTGAAGAAGATGGCGACCGTTTCATCGAAATTTGGAACAACGTCTTCATGCAGTTCAACCGTACAGCTGATGGCGTGTTGCATGCTCTTCCTGCACCTTCTGTAGATACAGGTATGGGTCTCGAGCGTATTTCTGCAGTTTTACAACACGTTAACTCAAACTACGAAATCGATTTATTCCAACACTTGTTGAAATCAGCCGCTGAAATCATTGGCTTAGATACCTCTGAGCTTGAAGCAAAAGCGCAAGAAACAGGTAAGCCCGTTGAATACCCTGCATCTTTAAAAGTGGTTGCGGATCACGCACGTTCATGTTCATTCTTGATCGCTGATGGCGTAAACCCATCAAACGAAGGTCGTGGTTATGTATTGCGTCGTATTATCCGTCGTGCTGTACGTCACGGTAACAAATTGGGTGCGACAGGTTCATTCTTCCACAAAATGTTGCAGCCATTAATTGCAGTGATGGGTGAAGCATATCCTGAACTTGCGGCAAACCAAGCACGTATCGAAGCACAACTTCTTAAAGAAGAAGAGCAATTTGCCAAAACTTTAGAGCAAGGTTTGAAATTGCTTGAAGGCGAGCTTGCAAACCTAAAAGGTTCTGTAATTCCAGGTGAAGTGGTGTTCAAACTTTACGACACTTACGGCTTCCCAACTGACCTTACAGCGGACATCGCTCGTGAACGTGATTTAACCATTGACGAAGCAGGTTTCGAAACTGAAATGGCGGCGCAGCGTCAACGTGCACGTGATGCGGGTAAATTCGCAATCGACTACAACAGCGTTGTAAAAGTTGAAGGCGAAACTCAGTTTGACGGTTACGATGCCACTGCAGGTGAAGGTCAAATCATCGCAATCTACAAAGATGGCGAACAAGTAGATGAAGTGGTTGAAGGCGACGAAGCACTGATCGTTCTGAATCAAACGCCTTTCTATGCAGAAAGCGGTGGTCAAATCGGTGATACAGGTCTCTTCAAAAACGATACCGGTATTTTCGAAGTTCAAGATACCAAGAAATCTGGCGGCGCATTCGTTCATCAAGGGATCGTGACCATGGGTAACTTGAAAGTTACTCAAAATGTCGAAGCAACTGTTAAAGCAGATATTCGTGCGGCAACGGCTCGTAACCACTCTGCAACGCATCTTCTACATGCTGCACTGCGTCAAATCTTAGGTTCTCACGTACAGCAAAAAGGTTCATTGGTTGCATCAGACGTTTTACGTTTCGACTTTGCCAATGATCAACCTGTGACATTTGAACAGCTTCAAGAAATTGAACGCCTAGTGAATGCTGAAGTGATTGCCAACACTGCGGTTTCAACTGAACTACTCGACATCGAATCTGCGAAAGCAAAAGGTGCAATGATGTTGTTCGGCGAGAAATACGGTGAAGAAGTTCGTGTACTTTCAATGGGCTCAATCATTGAAGAGAAAAACTTCTCTATCGAACTGTGTGGTGGTATTCACGTTAAACGTACAGGTGACATCGGTCTGTTCAAAATCACCTCTGAAGGTGGTGTAGCAGCAGGTGTTCGTCGTATTGAAGCGGTGACAGGCACTAAAGCGGTTGAAGCAGCGCAAAAAGCAGATCGTGACATTCACACCATCAATGGTTTACTGAAAGCGCAAAAAGATCAAACCTTAGAAAAAGTTGAAGCGATTGTAGACACAGCATCAAGCCTGCAAAAACAAATCGAACAACTGAACCAAAAATTGGCAAGCCTACAAGCTGGCGAACTTCTAAGCCAAGTTCAAGAGATTGCGGGTCGTCAAACGCTCATTACCACCATGCAAGGTATGGATGCAAAAGCACTTCGTAATCTACATGACGGTGTGAAATCAAAATTAGACAATGCAGTAATCGTACTTGCAGGTGTTGAAGGTGACAAAGTCAGCTTAATCGCATCTGTAGCGAAAGACTTTACTGCTGCTATTAAAGCGGGTGACATCATCAAACATCTTGCAACTGAGCTTGGTGGTAAAGGTGGTGGTAAACCTGACTTGGCACAAGGTGGCGCGCCACTAAACGAGAAGTTTGCTTCTGTGATGGCGGATTTAACCGCTTGGTTGGCAGCAAAATAAAACTTCACTTTTGTGTAACTGACCCTGATTGGAACGTCAGGGTCATGGCTTCTATGGAACAACTATGGCATTAATCGTACAAAAATATGGTGGTACTTCAATGGGTACCCCCGAGCGCATTTTAAATGTAGCTCGTCGTGTAAAGCGCTGGCATGATCACGGTCACCAAGTGGTGGTGGTGGTTTCTGCAATGAGCGGTGAAACTAACCGTCTACTTGCTTTAGCCAAAGCGATTACCGATACCCCTGATCCACGTGAGCTTGACCAAATGGTCTCTACCGGTGAACAGGTCACGATTTCAATGTTAGCGATGGCGCTCAATTCAATTGGCGTAGATGCTAAATCATTAACAGGTCGCCAAGTTGGGATTAAAACTGACAGCTCATTCACCAAAGCACGTATCGAATCTATTGATACCGATGTGATGACCACGCATTTAAATGCAGGTCGTGTGATTGTGGTAGCAGGTTTCCAAGGTTTTGATGCACATGGCAATACCACAACTTTAGGTCGTGGTGGTTCTGATACTTCAGGTGTTGCACTTGCTGCTGCCCTGAAAGCGGACGAATGCCAAATCTACACAGACGTTGATGGTGTATATACCACTGACCCACGTGTCGCACCAAAAGCGAAAAAAGTAGACCGTATTTCATTTGAAGAAATGCTCGAAATGGCATCGCTTGGTTCTAAAGTCCTTCAAATTCGTTCAGTTGAATTTGCAGGTAAATACCAAGTGCCTTTACGTGTATTATCAAGTTTTGATAATGACAACGATGGCGCATTCGACGAAGAATTTAAAAACAACGTCGGCACTCTTATTACTACTGAATTGGAAGACAACATGGAACAGCCAATTATCTCGGGTATCGCATTTAACCGTGACGAAGCAAAACTGACTATTTTGGGTGTTCCTGATGAACCAGGTATTGCCTCTAAAATCTTAAAACCAATTGGTGATGCGAATATCGAAGTCGACATGATTATCCAAAATGTCGAAGAAGATGGTACCACTGACTTTACCTTCACTGTTAACCGCGGTGAGCTTGCAAAAGCAAAAGCAATTTTAGAAGAAACTGCACGTAATATTAATGCACGTGAAGTGGCAACACGCGATGACATCGTTAAAGTGTCAATCGTAGGTGTTGGTATGCGTTCTCACGCAGGTGTGGCGAGCAAAATGTTCACAGCGCTTGCAGACGAAGGCATCAACATTTTAATGATCTCAACATCTGAAATTAAAATTTCAGTGATCATTGAAGAAAACTATTTAGAGCTTGCTGTACGCACACTCCACACTGCTTTCGGTCTAGACCGTGAACATGGTGAATCAAGCGTACGCGCTTAAATATTGAACTCAATCACACATATAGACTCAATTGGGCCGATGTGTGTGAAACAGTACAAAAAAACAGAGCCACTATATTTTCTTTTATAGTGGCTCTGTTATATTAGAAAGCGAAATTTTTAAAAATATGAACAGAATTAAAGCAAAAAACAGTTTAGATCTCGTTTGATGGCCGCAGTTCTGTTGATATTTTTTTGTAATATCAAGGTTGTGTTTTTAAAATTTTAATTTTTTAAATTGCAGGTTTTAGCGTTTTGCAAGGAGATAAACATGCTGATTCTGACTCGTCGCGTCGGGGAAACTTTAATGATTGGGGACCAAGTCAGTGTGACTGTACTTGGGGTGAAAGGCAATCAAGTTCGTATTGGTGTGAATGCACCAAAAGAAGTTTCTGTACATCGTGAAGAAATTTATCAACGTATTCAGCACGAACGTGCGATGCATGAACATTTACAACATTTAGATCAAGATTATCAACCCTCATATGAAGATGAGAATTTTTCACCCAATGACTATAATCGTTAATATTTAAGAATTGAACTAAAGCGGCAACATTGCCGCTTTGATCTTTTTGGGCACTACAGTAAGTTGTGTTGTGTGTCCATATTGGCCAGCGCTTTACGCACAGGTCCGAAGCTACGGCGATGTTCAGCAATCACGCCATGTACAGCAATGGCTTCAAAATGTGCCTTGGTGGGATAGCCTTTGTGCTTGGCAAAACCAAACTGAGGATATTGTGCATCAAGGGCTAACATTTGTCGGTCACGCGTGACCTTGGCCAAAATACTGGCTGCTGAAATTTCAGCATGTAAGGCATCTCCCCCAACCACGGCTTCACAGCTCATGCTTAAGCCTTGCACCAATTTATTACCGTCAATCAAGACATGATCTGGCGTGAGTTGAAGTTGTTCTACAGCGCGGCGCATGGCAAGTAATGACGCTTGTAAAATATTCAAGTCATCAATTTCTTGCGCACTGCTTTCTGCAATTGCCCATGCGAGTGCTTTCTCTTGAATTTCAATAAACAATTGTTCACGTTTCTTTTCCGTCAATTTCTTAGAATCATTTAAGCCCACAATAGGACGGTTTGGATCTAAAATGACGGCTGCAGCCACCACTGAACCCACTAGTGGTCCACGTCCTGCCTCATCTGTACCCGCAATTAACATATTTTTTCCTTATCCAATAAAAAGCGACTCGATTGAGCCGCTGATCCTGCAACCTAGACTGCTTATTTCAACCACTGTTTTGCAGTTTCAACCACACACGTATTTAAACTGTTGGTCACGACTTTAGTCACTAACGTAGCCTGTGAGGTTTTGTCCATGGCTGCTACAACCAATTCTGCAGCAGAGACATTGGTGGTCACTTCATCTGCCACACAACTACATACTGTGGTTTTTACGCTTTGCTGTTGTTCAGCAGTGAGGACTTTAGAGGCATTTTGCCAAGTTGCATTTTTGTCAATTTCAACTGCACATTTTGCTTGCACGCCAATTTTAACTGCTGCTGTCGCAAGACCTGTGGTTACAGAGGTGGTTGGTGTGGTCTCTGTCGTACCTGTGGTGGTGCCAGTGGTCGTACATGCACTCATGAACAACGCCAAGGGTGCTAAAACAGCAACTAATTTTTTCATGTTTCAATCCTTCATCTATGGCACGCGTTGTGCGCAGGTATTGTGCCCAAATTTACAGGAACAAGAAATATCAGACGTTTAAAATAGCAGCAGGCAGCGTTCTATAGATTGACTCAAAGTGTTGCAAAATTTGACTTTGCCAAGTGGATGGCAGTGTTTAGACTTCAAGTGAATTTATACGATTTACTTCAATTATGAAAAAAAACCCATATTACACCCGCACTGCACAATATTTACATTGGCTTATGGCCGTGATCTTTATTGCTGCCTGGCTGATTGGTTTTTATAGCGGCAATTTTTTAAGTTATGATGCTGATGGTGCCTTTAAAGGCGATGTCATCAGCTTACATAAAAATATTGCGACCACGATTATTTTCTTGGTAGTGGTAAGGATTTTCTGGCGCTATACCCATCCTGTACCTGATCTGCCGGACACAATGTCTGCCGGCATGAAAAAGATGGCGCATTTTGGCCATTTGGCGTTGTACTTTATGCTTTTGGCCTTACCCATCAGTGGTTGCCTGTGGAGCTGGAGCTTAGGCTATCCTGCTCCCGTGCTCTATCTGTTTGAACTGCCTGCTTTAATCACTAAAAACCCTGAGATTACGGCAATTGCCAAACCCACCCATATTTATTTGTCATGGGCGGCTGGTGTGCTGTTGGTGGGGCATATTTTGGCGGCGCTCAAACATCATTTCATCGATCGAGATCATGTGCTAGACAGTATGACCAAGCAAGCTAAATAGCGCTTATTTGGGTTCAAGTACCGTCTGAGCACAGCCCTTTAAACTATTGAGGACAGCTTTACGCACCAATCTGTTTTTCTCATCTTCATTGACCAGTGCCAAAGCCACATCTTTGGCACCCAAATCATGAAGAGCATGTTCACTTACACAAGCGCAAATACTGTCTTGCGTGGTTTTTTTCTTGGCATCTGTCATCAGCCAACTGGCTGCCGTCCACAGTTTAGAATCATTCAGTTCCTGCTGACATTGATAAGCAATGACCGGCTTGAGCATTTTTTGAGTTAGACTAGGGCTTGCGCTGTGCGCCCATGGACTGAGCATCAAGAGTACAAGGAGTGCATAAAGTTGTCGTGTCATAAGATCACCCAAAGATGAAGCAGCCCGCAGGCTGCTAAAGCAAGTACATTAGAGGGCTTGAATTTTTTCAATCCAATATTGCTTGGTGGCATCCTCAATAAAAGAGGCTTCAAAAGAATTGATTGCCAATTGTTTTAATTCATTGGCGGTCAAATCTAAAGCTGTAGTAATGGCATTAAAGTTGTCATTCATATAGCCACCAAAATAAGATGGATCATCTGAGTTCACAGTAACTTTGACGCCCTGTTGCAGCAAACGACGAATATTATGCTGCTGCATATCGTCTACTACACACAGTTTTAAGTTTGACAATGGACATACTGTCAGCGGCATTTTTTCTGCGATCAGACGTGCCATTAAGCGTGGATCTTCTTCCGAACGCACACCATGGTCAATACGATTGACCTGAAGCAGGTCTAATGCTTCCCAAACATACTCTGCAGGGCCTTCTTCACCCGCATGCGCCACAATCAAGAAGCCTGCTTCACGTGCTTTGGCAAACACACGTTCAAACTTCGATGGTGGATGTCCAACCTCACTTGAATCTAAACCTACACCAATAATTTGATCTTTATAAGGTAAGGCTTGTTCTAAGGTGGCAAATGCCGCCTCTTCACTTAAATGACGCAAGAAGCACATAATTAAGTGAGAACTAATGCCCAATTGTGCTTTTGCATCATCACAGGCACGTTGTAAGCCATTCAGCACTGTTGCAAAGGCAATGCCACGGTCGGTATGCGTTTGTGGATCGAAGAACATCTCCGTATGCACCACATGATCTTCTGCACATTTTTTAAAGTAAGCCCAGGCTAGATCATAAAAGTCTTGCTCATGAATCAAGACATTGGCACCTGCATAGTAGATGTCTAAAAAGGATTGTAAGTTATGAAAATTATAGGCCTGCTTGACTTCTTCTACTGATTTATACGGAATTTCAATTTGGTTGCGCTGTGCAATCGCAAACATCAGCTCAGGTTCAAATGTTCCTTCAATATGTACATGTAGCTCAGCTTTAGGTAAAGCACGAATCAGATCGAATGGTTGCATACTTTATTCTCCTCAAATAAATAAAAAAGGGTGCTCACCGAAGGTTGCACCCTTTGGCGAGTTGAGCGAAATTAACCGCCAAACAGCGCGAATTTTAAGGTCCATAACAGTGCGACAATCCACACCATGTACGGTACAGTTTTTGCCTTACCCGTAAGCAATTTAATCAGTGCATAACTGATAAAGCCCATTGCAATACCATCTGCAATTGAGTAAGTAAACGGCATAAATACAATGGTCAAGAATGCAGGTACTGCTTCAGTAATGTCTTCCCAATCAATATGTACGATGCCCTGAATCATCAACACACCCACGAACAATAATGCAGGTGCAGTCGCAAAGCTAGGTACAGATTGCGCAAGCGGTGCTAAAAACAGACATAACAGGAACATAATCCCGACCACAACAGCCGTTAAACCTGTACGACCACCTGCAGCAACCCCTGCTGATGATTCGATATAAGGTGTTGTTGATGAAGTCCCGAGTGCTGCGCCGGCCACAATGGCAGATGAGTCAGCAAACAGTGCCTTTTTCAAACGAGGTAACTTGCCATCTTTTAACAACCCTGCACGGTGTGAAACACCAACCAAAGTACCGGTTGAGTCAAATAAATCCACCAAGAAGAAGACAAAGATGACGCCCACTAGACTTGCAGTAAATAAACCTTCAAAGTCCATTTGCATAAAGGTAGGTGCTAATGATGGAATAGCACCAACTACGCCTTGAAATTCATTGTAACCTAATGCAGTTGCAATACCGGTCACCACCAAAATACTGATAATGATGGCACCACGTACTTTAAATTGGTGCATCACCACAACCATCAGGAAGCCCAATAACGCCAATAACACAGAAGGTTGTTTTAAGTCACCTAAGCCAACCAATGTGGCAGGATTGTCCACAATAAGACCGGCATTTTTAAGCGCAACTAAAGCCAAGAATAAGCCAATACCGCCGCCAATGGCCAACTTCAGTGACATGGGAATGGCATTCACAATGGCTTCACGAATTTTAAACATACTGATGGCAATAAAGACCAGACCCGAGACGAACACCGCCCCTAAAGCTGTTTGCCAAGGCACTCCCATCCCCATACACACCGAATAGGTGAAGAAGGCATTTAAGCCCATACCGGGTGCAAGTGCGATGGGATAATTCGCAACTAAGCCCATGACTAAACAGCCAATTGCAGCTGCAAGACAGGTGGCAACAAAGACAGCCCCATGATCCATACCTGTTTCAGATAAAATCATTGGATTGACAATAATGATGTAACACATGGTTAAGAATGTAGTTACACCTGCAATCACTTCTGTTCGAAAGTTACTTTTATTTTCACTTAGTTTAAACAGACGTTCGAGCATATTTGCGGAAGATGGATTAGGAGTCGTCATGACCTAGCCCCTATAAAGAATTAATGCTTAGATTCGTGCACTGTCAAACCCCACTAATGACACTAAAAGGAGATTTTGCAGCAAATAAAGCAATGGATATGCCAAATGTTCCATAATAGACAAAGCTTACTCACATCAATGTACCGCCATTTCAGTGAGAGCTGAAGATGCCGTTGATGTAAATAAAAAAGCTGCATATCAGAATGCAGCTTTCTTCATCTTGGTTAAATCAAGCACTTACAAACATAAGCGCATTGCCTTAACCGCGTAGTTTGATTATAGCACATCAGCTTTTTATTTCTGTTAAAAATATTACAATAATTCAAGATTAAAATTTGACTGGGTGTTGTGCTTATTCGTAATGTGTCGCTTCAAGTTCAATCGGTCGCACTTGTAGATTAGGATTCGCTGCCACCTCTTGCATTGAGTGCTGTGCTTCGGCAATCACATGATCGAGATATTGCTGTTGTCTACGTTCATTGTTTTGACCAATCAGCTGCACAATTAAAATGAGCGCCAACACGGTGCTGGGAATTAAAAAATTTTTCATAAATTTATATCGTTTAGATCAGGCACAGACCGGTCGTACACGCTGCCTGTGGTGTTCTTGATTGAAGTTATCGCGAAAGATTGTCGCAGAATCGTGCTGATCGCACGCATGCTGTCTGAATGTGCGCAATTATAACGACAAGCGTTAAGAGATAAAATTAAAAATTTGATCTAAATCACATTATTTTCATCATTTCGATGTGCTCGCATGTGGCTTATGCACTCGGTGCTTCAATCCACATGCTCCCCCTTTGTCAAACAGCCAATCATTAGGCTGACGCTCTAGCACGCCCCTCTACGTCTTCTGCCTCATATTTTGGTCTTAAATAGACTCAACTCAACGCTGCATTGGCGCATATTTTGCTTTTTTCTGCCTCGTTTTGGCAATTGGATGTTTCGCATATGATGGCACTCTTGAATACCCTCATCGAAAGAGGACAAGTACACCACTGTAGGCTCACTGCACAAGGACATGTTCAGTACATGTCTCCTACGCTCTTGAGCACTTTAGGTTATGAGGCGCTGCCTCAATCTGCACATGATCTGTTCACTCACCACAGTTGCCTTGAACTCCTAGCACAATTTAACCCTTTGCCCCAAGCGCACTTACCTGAAACGTTGGAACTGCATTTTTTAACCCATGATCAGTGCAGCTATCCTGTTATGGCCACCATCACTGTCACCGAAGTCGCAGATGAGCAGATTATAGATTTACTGTGCTTGCCCAGTGCAACACTACATACGCGTCTAACCGAATTAGAAAATGCCAATCAAGTCATGAGTGAAATGCTCTATCACGCACGGGTGGCCTATTGGTGTATTGAGTGGGACAATCCGATTGATTTAACAGCCAATGCAGACGACATTGTGCGACAAGTCTTTGAAACTCCATCGCATTGGCGTATGTGCAACGCCGCAATGCGAGCAGTCTATGAAA
>CAVBYE010000060.1:0-14798 GCA_963599285.1 Bacteroidaceae bacterium
GTCGTTGACCTTGCGCAGGCGGCTTAGCATTTGGTGGGCGTTGACTCTGTGGAGGCGGTTTAACGCTTGGTGAGCGCTGACCTGAAAGGCTAGGCTGATAATACGGCGGATAAGGTGTTTGCGTTGCATAGCCCGTTGAATAACCATAGCGAGGCGTCACACGTGGGTCATGATCATAGGGCGTCACCACACATCCTGTTAATGTCACACCCACGACCGCGAGTAACAAAGCAGCTTTGAACATCAGTTTTACTCAGTGATCAATCAGCTTTCAGTATCACAACAGGCGCTGAGGTATAAAAGACCTCTGTTGTTGAGGTGCTGTAAAAGTGTTGTATTTTCTCTTCATAGTTTATTCATAGACACGACATGCTCGCCGCTTATGTAACGGATTGTCTACAACGGTGTCTGCTTGCAGGGTCTGGACTTCATGGTAAACTTCTTCGCGTCCTTTTGAGTTTTACGTCGTTTATGAGCCATAAAACAGATTATCAACCTGGTGAATTTCAGTGGTCCTTCTTACTGCCTCAATATTGGGGAATTTGGATCGGCATTGTGGTGTTGATGATTTTAGCCATCTTACCTTGGGCTATACAGCATCGTTTGGCACGCCTCTTGGGGATCTTCTGTTTTAAGACTTTAAGCTCACGGCGTAAGACCACTTTACGTAATTTTGAAGTCTGTTTTCCAGAATGGTCTGTCGCCCAGCGTGAACAGCAAGCCCGTCAGGTGTTTGTGGATCAAATGTTGGGCATCTTCGAAACCTTAAATGCTTGGTATCATCCGCAGTGGTTTAAAAACCGCGTCAGTATTGAAGGCTTAGAACATCTCCAGCAGGCCCAAGCCCAAGGTCAAGGGGTACTGCTTTTAGGCACCCATTCGACTTTATTGGATGCAGGCGGCTATGCCTGTGCACAATTTTTTGATCCAGATGTAGTCTATCGCCCGCAAAATAATCCTTTGCTCGATCTGCTCATTTACCGTGGTCGTCATACCATTTATCAACAGCAAATTAATAAAGACGATATGCGCGGCTTAATTCGTGCACTCAAAGATGGACGTGCCATTTGGTACAGCCCCGATCAAGATTTTGGCCTCAAACAAGGCGTGATGGCGCCGTTCTTTGGGGTACCTGCGGCCACGGTCACTGCACATCGACGTTTACTCAAAATGACCAAAGCTGCGGCCATTCCACTGTACTTTTACCGCCGTGGTGAGATAAATAATCCGCAATATCACATTATTATTGAACCAGCTTTAGCCAACTTCCCAAGTCCAGATGAAGTTGCAGATGCGACCTATACCAACCAAATTATCGAACGACAACTGCGTATTGCGCCAACGCAATATATGTGGTTCCACCGTCGCTTTAAAACTCGCCCTGAAGGCTATAACAAAATCTACTAAGCTACGGAGAATGTGGTTATGAAAGTTATTCAAATTTTACCTGAGCTCAATAGCGGGGGCGTAGAGCGCGGCACATTAGAAATTGCACGTGCGTTGGTTGCAGCCGGACATGAGTCTGTGGTGATTTCGCATGGTGGGCGCTTAGTGACTCAACTTGAAGCTGAAGGTTCACGCCATTTAAAATTGGCTGTGCATAAAAAATCACTTTCTAGCCTGTTTCAAATTTCAGCCTTACGTCGTCTGATTGAGAATGAGCGTCCCGATATTGTGCATGTGCGTTCTCGCGTACCTGCATGGCTGACACACTTTGCCCTTAAAGGGATTCCGGCTGCACGTCGACCGCACCTGATCAGTACAGTGCATGGCTTTTATTCTGTGAATCGTTATAGTCAAATTATGACCCAAGCGGAAAAAGTCATTGCCGTATCTGAAAGTGTGGTGGATTACATTAAAGAACATTACCCAAACTGCCCAGCACAAGATATTGTCCGTATTTATCGCGGTATTGATCCGGCAGCCTTTCCACATGGCTATCAACCCTCAGCCCAATGGATCAACCATACGTTTAAAGATTTCCCACAGCTGGAAAATAAATTTTTACTGTGTTTACCAGGACGTATTACCCGCCTAAAAGGTCATGAAAGCTTAGTCCGTTTGCTTGAACAGCTGCAGTCACAGTATCCGCATGTACATGCTGTCGTGGTTGGGGGAGCAGATCCTAAAAAGGCGGCTTATTTACAAGAGCTTGAAACAACGATTCAAAGCAAGGGCTTAACCGATCGCATCACCTTTGTCGGACATCGCTCGGATATTCGTGAATGGTTGGCCTTCAGTGATTTAACCTTATCCTTATCTAATCAAGCAGAAACCTTTGGTCGTACCGTGTTAGAAGCATTGTCGGTGGGTACGCCCGTCGTCGGTTGGAATCGTGGTGGGGTGGCAGAAATTTTGACTCAGGTCTATCCACAAGGTTTAATTGAAGTGGATGATGAATCAGGTTTACTCCGTGCCGTACAAAAGCACATTGAGCAACCACAACAGGTGGCGCCTGTGACCTTATTTAGCCTCGACGATATGTGTCGAAACACTTTGGCGTTGTATACGCAGCTGAGCCAACAGGCATAAGTAAAACCCGAGTTCTACATCCTGTAAAACTCGGGCTCTATTGGGTTGTGCTTTCAAACGTTATTGTTGTTTTTTATTGTGGGCTTTCCTTACCAACATCTTATCCGTGATGCCTATCCTACAGCGAAACCTCTGTCCTTAATGGGATCATCCTTTCCCGTGTCCTTGTGCTGTTAAACTTAGATTAAAATAATTTAGAGCAGCTGCCTATGCGCTGGTTACGCCAAGCCCTGTACGCTAATGCTTACAACGAGGTTACTTTTTGTAATCTTGTGCAATTTCATCAGTAACCACCTTTTCTTCCCGCTCAGCTTTTTCGATGCCCTCTTGAATGGCCTGTTGTGCTTTTGCTTCATCTTGCTCTGTTTGTTCAAGTTCTTGTTGAATTTGCTCAAAGATACGTCCAGTTTGTAACACCACAAATACGGGAAAATGATCTGAGCCCATATGCGGTAAACGCTGCATCTCCACCAAAGCAAAGTCTGTACTATGAAACACATGATCAAGCGACCAACGCAGTAATGGATAGTTGGCATGAAAGGTATTGACATATTTACGCCCTACGCGTGGGTCAAGCAAACCACTAATGCGTTGGAACAAGCGCGTGGTTTTCGACCATGCCACATCATTAAGATCGCCCATGACAATGCAGCTTTCATCTAGATCCTTAATTTGATCGCCCACAATTAAGAGTTCAGCATCACGTAAGGTCGAATCTTTGGCTTCGGTTGGGCTTGGGGGTTTAGGGTGTAAACAATATAGCTGTACTTCATTGCCTGAACGCAACGTGACCGTGGTATGAATAGACGGGATTTCATCACTTAAAATGAACTTCACTTCACTGTCTTTCAGCGGCAATTTACTATACAAATGCATCCCATACAGATTATCAAGTGGCACAGGCACACGATATGGATAATCTGCTTCAATCACCGCCAATTGCTGTTGCCACACATGATCACTTTCTAAAGTCAAGACGATGTCTGGTTGATACTTTTCAATTTCGGCAATCAAAAGATGATACTTTTGATTGGGTGTTAAGACGTTAGACACCAAAATGGAAATTTGTTTGTTCGGATCAAGTTGCTCAGGGCGTACACTTGCGACCTGCTTTTTCCACACAAAGGTATACGGCAATACCATTTTCAGTTGATAGGCTAAAGCAGCCATCAGCAACACCAAAATTACATAGCGTTGGGTGTCCCATTCCCCTGACCAAAATAACAAACCTGCAAGTGCAATAAACCCCAATACCAATAATTGTAGCCGCGGAAAATCTGCACCACGAAACCACCATTCATCTCGAGGGATTAATGACCAGAAACTCAGCCAAATCACCAGCCCTGCCAATAATTCAATCCAAAGCATGTCTCCCTCTCCTATTTGATATTCTTAATTTTTTGTAGATTTATAAATTTATATCAATTTTGTATCTAAGATAAACAAGTTATATTGGACAATATTGTTGGTGTTTTGCTGATGTAACTCTTGCAGTTCAACAGCCTTTTGATACACTCGAATACCTTTTTATTTTTTTACGCACCGAGGCAAAGTGGCATGAAAGTAGGTCTGGTCGGTTGGCGCGGGATGGTAGGTTCCGTCCTGATGCAACGTATGGTTGAAGAAAACGATTTCGCACATTTCGAGCCGTTTTATTTCTCTACCAGTAATGCAGGTGGTCAAGCCCCTGCGTTTGGCGGTAAAACTGCCCCAGCACTTATGGATGCGACAGACATTGCTAGTCTGAAGCAAATGGATGTCATTATTACCTGTCAAGGTGGTGACTACACGACTGAAGTCTTCCCGAAGCTCAAAGCTGAAGGTTGGAAAGGTTACTGGATTGATGCAGCATCAACCTTACGTATGGATGATGAAGCGATCATCGTACTTGATCCAGTCAACATGAACGTGATTAAAGACGGTTTAGTCAATGGTACCAAAACCTTCGTAGGCGGTAACTGTACTGTTTCATTGATGTTGATGGGCTTAGGTGGTTTATTCCAAAACAATCTTGTGGAATGGGCAACCTCAATGACCTATCAAGCAGCGTCAGGTGCTGGTGCGCAAAACATGCGTGAGTTGATTACAGGTATGGGTTACTTGTACAACAACACCAAAGATTTACTTGATGATCCACGTTCTCCAATTTTAGACATCGACTCTAAAATTGCGCAGTTACAACGTGGCGAAGGTTTCCCTTCGGCAAACTTTGGTGTGCCATTAGCGGGTTCTTTAATTCCATACATCGACAAACAGCTTGAAAGCGGTCAATCGAAAGAAGAATGGAAAGGTCAAGTTGAAACCAACAAGATCCTAGGCAACCAGCAGATCGTGCCAATTGATGGTCACTGTGTACGTATTGGTGCAATGCGCTGTCACTCACAAGCATTAACCTTAAAACTACGTAAAGACGTACCGCTAGATGAAATCGAAGATATCATCGCAAGTGCGAATGACTGGTCTAAAGTGGTGCCAAATACACGTGAAGCGTCTATGACTGACCTGACTCCTGTTGCAGTAACAGGTACGTTATCTGTGCCGGTAGGTCGTTTACGTAAACTGAACATGGGTAAAGAGTACCTTGGCGCGTTCACCGTAGGTGACCAATTGCTTTGGGGTGCTGCTGAGCCTTTACGTCGTATGCTACGTATCTTAATTGAGTATAAAAATGCCTAATTGACTTGAGTCAATCGCAGCGAAAGGCCGATCAACATTGATCGGCTTTTTTGTATCTTGGCCTGATCTTTTGCCCATTTTTCAGTACACTGTGCTCAGCCCTTAGAATAAAAACAATGATGAAGTGGACATCGCTTTGACTGCATATGCTCGTTTTATGTTGCTGCTGATGAGCTGTTGTATGAGTCAACAGCTTGCGGCACTCCAACTGGAAGCCATACACATACAATCTGGTCTTGGTGAGCTGTTGTATGCAGAAATTCCATTTCATCATGCCAGTGAACATCCCTTCAGTATCCAACTGGCCTCAAACGAGGAGCTGAATTCGCTCCACATTCAGCATCAGCCCATAGAGCATTTAAATTTTTTCGTCCGTGCTCACTCTCCGACCAGCGGCGTCATTACGGTCACTTCGTCACGCCCAATCATAGAGTCAAAGCTAAATATCGTGCTTAAAGTCCAACAAGGCTCACATGTGCATTTACAACACATTGAGCAGACCTTGGTGGAAAAATTCCTCACTCGTGAACAAACGCTGACCCCACTACGCATCAGCCATGAAGATCAGCTGAATGTTGATTTAGCCCGCACTGATCCCATCAACGCACAACCTTTGAATCTGCAGAACACTGCACCTCCACCGATGCACATGGCAGAGCAAGAAAGTCCAATCGAACAGGTATTAAAACTCAATACCCATTCCCCCCCGAGTATGAGACCTGTCACTCGCGCAGCAGATTCAACAGCACAGCCGACTACAATTAAATCGACCAATGCTGCCAATGCTGCCAATGCTGCCAATGCTGCCAATGCTGCCAATGCTGCCAAGCAAAAATCCGCTCAGCCGAAAAGCCAATACCGTGTACGTCAGCACGATACCTTATGGCTAATTGCCACACGGATCGCCAAACAACAAAACAAGCCACTGAAAACTGTGTTACAAGAGATTGTGGATGCTAACGCCCATGCATTTATTGATGGTAATATCAATAAATTACGTTTTGATAGCCTACTTGCTGTAGAGGTGATACCTACCGCTCAGCCTGTCATTCATGTGGCAAAAAAGGATTTACCTCAAGTACATACAGCGCAATCGGGTACAGCTAAATATCGTCTTGCACGTGCTGAAATGCGTCTGATCACACCGTTCAAAGCGCAATCTGGATTTGCTTCTGCGAAAACTTACACACAAAGCCTAGAAAGCTTCGTGCAGTTGTCATTAAAAATTATGACAGCACGACAAAAAAACGTTAAATTACAGGCAAACATCACCCAGTTGGGTCAAGCTCTGCAGCACAAGGATCATAGAATTCAACTACTAAATGCACGTTTGGCGCAATTGCAACACCAACTTAAGCTGCAGCAGCGACAACACCAGTCAGCTCAATAAAGTGGTCATTACGAAAAATTTTAGTGGATTCAAGTGCTATTCACTTTGTCCACAAGGGGTATAAAAATGCTGTTATATGTGCTTCCATTTATTCTTTTATTGGTTGTGGCGCTATTTTTAAAGAAGCGCGAAGCAAGTAAAAATAATGCTGAGCCTCAACAAAAATCAGCAAAGCTCAAAACCAAAGCCAAACCAACCAGCAAGACCTTTGCGGTTGAAGATGATGCTGCTCGTGTTGAACCCACTACAGCCCCAACGGTCACGGCCTCTACCCCTCTTGCACCTGAATTACGTCGTCATATTGAAAAACAAATTCGTGATGGCAATTATTTTGCGGCTGAAGCGCAGATTAACCAAGCTTTAAACCGTGATCAAAATCAGCATGAATTGTATTTACTGTTACTGAACTTGCATCTGTTACAAAACGATGAATTTGCGGTTAATCAGCTCTTTACCCATTTACGTTCACTCAACTTACAAGATGTGCTTGCGCAAGCAACCCACATTCGTCAGCAATTTGAAGCAGATCATGCAGCTGAATTACAGGCCAAAGCTGAGGCCAAAGCTGCACAGTTGGCTGCCAACTCAATTTCGTTTGACCAATTACAAGAACAAATTACGACTCCCCATACACAAGCTGCCCCCCTTGAGTTTCATACAGAAAAAGCTGTTCAAGCTACACCGCAAGTGCTGGTCGAACAACCGACTGAACATGCAGCTCAAGCCCTAGATTTCCCAAGTGCTGCAACAAGTGAGTTGAACCAACCGTCAAGTGTTACCCAAACGCCAGCAGCACCTCCAACGCTAGATTTTGATTTCACCGTACCTGCTGCGGTGCAACCAGATCCAGCATCAACAACTGCAGCGCAGCCTACAGCGCTTGATTTTAGTTTCAGTCCCAATGCTGAACCTGCTCCTGCGCCAGCCCTTGATTTCAACTTAAATCCGTCCACAGAACCTCAACCTACCCCAGCTGTGGAACGCTCTGCGCTTGATTTTAGTTTTGATCTCGCAAGCCCTGAAAAAACAACCCCTGATGCAACAGCAACACCGGCGTTTAAACTCGATTTGCCTGCGGTCGAAAGCACTCCTGCCGTAGATGCTGTTGTACCTGAAAGCGTACCCCCTGCTGAAACGGCGATCCCCGAGGCTCAATTTGAGTTTACGTTAGCCCAGCCTGATGCTCCCGCTGTCCTTGAGGTCGCACAAACGCCTGTTACAGCAGTTACGCAAGAACATGATCCGCTCTTGCAACTGTTCCCTCAACTAGAACATACAGATGAAATCAGTCTAAACTTTAGCCTTGCCGAACAGTACATCCGTTTGGGTGCCTACGCAGAAGCACGTAGTCTATTGGCTGAACAAGAACAACACTATACGGACACACAACGTGAACATGCAGAAAACTTACTAAATAAAATCGCTGTTTAGCTGTATTTCGTTCTAAGATAAAGCAGTCATGGTTGGCTGCTTTTTTTATGATGAAAAGAATTGCATTAATTTATATGGGTGGCACGTTTGGCTGTGTCGGTGAACCACTTGCACCAATGGCCGCAGCAGATTTTATTCCTCAACTTGAGGCCACGCTTGCGCATCATCCTCATATTGACTGTCTGGTTGCGCCGAGCATTAAAGACAGTAGTGCCTGTACTGCCACAGATTGGTTGCAGTTGGTGCAGTATATTCAAACGCTGCAACAAGCAGGCTATGCACACTTTGTGATTATTCATGGCACAGATACATTAAGTTATGCCGCAGCAGTCTTGGCGCGTTGCTTAGCAAGATCTGCCCATGTGGTGCTAACAGGCAGCCAATATCCGCTCCTCAATAGCGAGGGTCAGGGCGTACGCGAATTTAGCGATGCCTTTGATAATCTCGCCACTGCCTTAGACGCGGTGCAAAATTGTGAAGCAGGTGTGTATTTGGCTTTTCACCAAAAGGTGTTTCATGCTCAAACTGCACTCAAACAACACAGTACCGAGCTGGATGCCTTTGCTGGACGTTCTGCCTATAGTCCATTTACCTGCCAGTACGCAGCTTATACCGTGCATGATGACGATATTGAAAAAGCCAAGTCCTTTGGCTGTGTGAGCATCATGATGCAGCCGATAGCGCTTGAACAACAGATTCATTTGTTGCATGCCTTCGTACAAAAACCGCCTGCATTTTTAATCTTGCAAGGCTTTGGCATTGGTAACATTGCTGCCAATGCAGCATTGATTGACAGCTTAGAGCAGCTCTATGCTGCAGGCTGCATCCCCCTACTCACCACCCAAGTGCCTTTTGGTCAAATGGAATCACGCTATGCGGTGAGTGCATGGACTGAAAATGCCAAAATTATTCGCAGCGATTGTGCAAGTCATGCAGATCTGTATGCCAAAGCCTTAAAAATGTATTTACAATATGCCTCCCCTGATGAGCGCTGGGCTCATTGGTCAGATCAGCAAATTTGAGGTAGATATGCAACGTTTTGCAGTGGGTATTGAGTTTTGTGGTATGCACTATCGTGGCTGGCAAACTCAGCAGGCCGGAGTCATCAGCTTGCAAGAAACCATTGAACGCGTGCTGAGTAAAGTGGCCAATGAACCTATTGTTTTACATGGTGCAGGTCGTACCGATGCAGGCGTACATGCCACCAATATGGTGGCGCACTTTGACACCACAGCAGAGCGCACGTTACATGGCTGGTTACGCGGTGCCAATAGCCAACTGCCCAAAGACATCTCCATTCAATGGATCAAACCCATGGATATGGAGTTTCATGCCCGTTTTAAAGCCCAAGCACGTCGTTATCGCTATGTGGTGTATAACAATCCTATGCGTCCAGCTTTATTGCACAAGCAAGTGACGCATATTTTTACTCCGCTTGATGTAGAGAAAATGATGCGCGCAGCAGCCAAGTTCGAAGGTACACATAACTTTGAGAGCTTTCGTGCCGCAGCGTGTCAATCTAAACAACCGGTGCGTCATGTCAGCCATTGCCGCTTGATTCGTCATGGCCAATATTTAGTACTTGATATTCAGGCTGATGGCTTCTTGCATCACATGGTGCGTAACATCATGGGCTGCCTGTTAGAGATTGGGCAAGGCATGTATGAGATTGACCATATTGATGAAATTTTTGCAGCGCTAGATCGCAAAGCCGCCGGCATCACAGCGCCTCCTGACGGCTTATACTTTATTCATGCAGACTATCCAGCAGAGTTTGAGCTACCAAAACAGCCCTTAGGCCCACATTGGCTCAATATGCCAGAATAACTCACGTATGGCGTAGACGCAGCACGCTGCTAACAGCGTTGCTTGCGTTTACGATACTCAACCGGTGTTTCATTACTCCAGCGTTTAAAAGCACGGTAAAACGTGCTGGGCTCTGAAAATCCAGTCAGATAAACAATACGTTCAATACTTTCATTACTGCTCGCCAACAAACGTTTGGCCAAACGGCAGCGATAATCCGACAAAATCTGCTGAAAACTGGTGTCGGCATCGCTTAACTGGGTGCGTAAACGTCGTGGAGTAATTTTCAGTTGTGCGGCCACCGTTTCAAGTGTGGTCTCACCCGTTTCCAAACTTGCCCCAATGGCACGGCGCACCTCGCCGACCAAATCATAACGGGCCAATTCTTGCAGCTTCTCTAAGGCCAATTGCTCATGTAATTGTAACAATTCGGGTTCTGCCTGCCATAGAGGATGATTAAGTACCGCGGCATCAAAGTACAACCGGGTCTCGTCTTGACCCAAACTCACTGGGCATTCATAAACACGAAAGTACTCTTCAGCACTCGCCCCTTTGCTAAAGTTCAAATCGATGTACAAAGGTTGAAAGCGCCCTTCGGTAATAAACTTAAAAAAGCGCAAAATACCCGAAATAGCACATTCGGTAAAATGACGTTTGACTAAACTGTCTGAATTCCCCGCTGCACCATTACTTAAATAGCAGCGATCCTCTTCAACCACTAACGTGGCATGAAAGGCATCACTGATGAGTCGTTGGTATGCCAAAGCCCGCTTTAAGCCCTCGCCAAAGGTGGCACTACTGACAAATAAATGTTCAATCACTTGGCCACGATACAAAGGCAAATGCTCACCTAAATGTAAGCCAATGTCGCTGTCTTTACTGATCTCTTCAGCCGCGTTCCAAAACGCATACTGTGCCCCAAGTGGCGTACGTTGATTGGCCTGTACCTGTGTCAGAGCCACACCTGCTTTGGTTAAAATAGCTTCGTATGGTAGACCTGCACGACGCAGTGCTTGATAACCCAAGCGTAATACCACCGATGCGTCTGTTAGCTTGCCCACGCTTAACCTTCCTTGTGTGATGCATGTTTGATTTCGCAGAATTAGCTTAGCGATGATTCTCGCAGCTGACAACATGTCATGCTTTAATTTTCATGAAAATCTGTATCCTTCACGTTCGCTTATTTTACTCTCACCTGAACCACTTCCGGCTTAGCCTGATCTTGTATTTCACAAAAAAATTGACTATAATTTGCGCCTTTCCAATTTATTCATTCAGGTAGGCTATGGCCAATAAAGAGGAACTCATCGAGTTCGAAGGCGTTGTCACCGAGACGCTTCCTAATACTATGTTCCGTGTACGTTTAGAGAACGGTCACGAAGTGATTGCCCACATTTCTGGTAAAATGCGTAAACATTACATTCGTATTTTAACTGGCGATAGCGTAAAGGTTGAAATGACACCTTACGACTTAACAAAAGGTCGTATCACGTATCGTGCACGCTAAGTTTTAGCGCAAGCAAAAAGCCACCTGTTGTGGCTTTTTTTTGTATCTAAAAAAGTAAAAAACGCAGCTCATGGCTGCGTTTTTTTAAGGACTCAAACTTAGTTCAATGCAGCTACAACGGCTTGACCCATCGCTTGTGTACCCACTTTGGTCATACCTTCAGACATAATATCGCCAGTACGTAGACCTTGATCTAAGACCTGACCTACCGCATCTTCAATCGCTTTGGCAGCAGCTTCTTCACGGAAGGTGTAACGAAGCATCATTGCAACCGATAAAATGGTCGCGAGTGGGTTTGCAAGATCTTGACCTGCGATGTCTGGTGCTGAACCATGACATGGCTCATACATCCCTTTCCCGTTCTCATCTAATGATGCAGATGGCAACATACCAATAGAACCCGTTAACATTGCCGCTTCGTCAGACAAGATATCACCGAATAAGTTACCGGTGACAAGTACGTCAAATTGTTTTGGTGCACGCACCAATTGCATTGCTGCGTTGTCAACGTACATGTGTGACAAGTTGATGTCTGAGTACTGTTCAGCATGTAATTGCGTTACCGTTTGCTTCCAAAGCTCAGTGACTTCAAGCACGTTGGCTTTATCAACCGAACATACTTTACCACCACGAAGTTTTGCCATTTCAAAAGCAACTTTGGCAATACGTTTGATTTCAGACTCAGCATATACGTCGGTGTTGAAACCTTGTTTTTCGCCGTTTTCAAGTTCACGGATACCACGTGGTTGACCGAAGTAAATACCGCCTGTTAATTCGCGAACAATTAAGATATCTAAGCCAGATACGATTTCAGGTTTTAAGCTTGATGCGTCTGCCAATTGTGGATACAAAATTGCAGGACGTAAGTTTGCAAATAAGTTCAGTTCTGAACGTAATTTTAACAGACCACGCTCAGGACGGATTGAACGTTCAATCGTATCCCACTTCGGGCCGCCTACAGCACCTAAAAGCAATGCATCGGCACGTTTTGCTTGTTCAGAAGTCACTTCTGGGTAAGGCGAGCCATGTGCATCAATCGCTGCACCACCGAGTAAGCCTTGTTCCCACGTCAAACCCAAATTGAATTTGTTGTTTACAGTTGTTAAAACTTGCTCTGCAGCTTTGACAATTTCAGGGCCAATGCCGTCACCAGCTAAAATCAAAATATGTTTTGACATGAGGGTTTCCATTTATCTTCATGATGAATTGATGCCAAGGCACCAAGCTTAAATTTTTTGTTCCACAAACTCACTGTGCCCCGAGAGTGCATCGTGCTGTTTGCAGAAACGGCGAATGGTAATTCGTTGCTGCTTTAAATCCACGCACAAGGGCTCTGGTGCAGAACGCTTGAGTAAACTACGCTGTGTCTGCTTACGCGGCTGACGATACATACTCAAGGTATAATGCTGCTGTGCTTTAAAACGATGAATCAGGTGTAAAGTTTCTGCTTTCTGTGGTGACACAGGATAGAAACGAACCACCAATTCATGTTGTGCTTCAGGGATAGACAAGTACAGCGCATTGTCTTTACGTACATGTCGTTCCTGTAAACGCAGAATGCCTGCTCGTATGGCTTCACGATAGACGCGATGGCGCTCAGCATCGACAATACGAATATCATTTAAGCGTTCGAACTCACAGTTCTGCGTTCCTGCACAATAAATTAAGGCATTTTTCTGCGTTAATTTTGTTTCTGACACATGCTTAATCTTGGCTGTATCAACCAGTTGACAAGCACTCAGCATTACCATTGACCCCAGTGCTAGGCAACTCAAGCGTCTACTCATCTTTCTGCTCAATAACTTATTGAATCAGCAAGATAGTAACAAGAGTTCTGAGGCTAAGCTATGACTTAACCTCGAATTTCATTAAATACCCAAGGGCGTGCAGCTTTGGTTTTTTCTTCATAAGCACGAATGTCTTCGCTGGCTTGTAAAGTTAAACCAATGTCATCTAAACCGTTTAATAAACAATGTTTACGGAACGGATCCACTTCAAATTTGAAGGCTTCACCTGATGGCGTGCGAACTTCTTGTGCTTCTAAATCAATCGTAAGTTGATAGCCTTCTGCTGCGGCACATTCTTTAAATAACTGATCTACAATCTCTTCAGATAAGATCACTGGCAACATGCCATTTTTAAAGCTGTTGTTAAAGAAGATGTCTGCATAACTTGGTGCGATCACAGTACGGAAACCGTACTCTTCCAATGCCCATGGCGCATGCTCACGGCTCGAACCACAACCGAAGTTAGCACGTGAAATCAAGATAGACGCACCTTGATAACGTGCTTTGTTTAATTCAAAGTCTGGGTTTAAAGGACGCTTTGAGTTGTCTTGACCCAAATAGCCTTCATCTAAATAACGTAATTCATCAAAAAGGTTAGCACCAAAACCGGTACGTTTAATTGATTTTAAAAACTGTTTTGGAATGATCAAATCTGTATCGACATTGGCACGGTCTAATGGTGCAACGATACCTTGTTCAACGGTATATTTTTTCATGTGAATTGCTCCTCTTAGAACGAACGTACGTCAACGAAGTGACCTGCAATTGCAGCTGCTGCTGCCATGGCTGGACTCACCAAGTGAGTACGACCGCCGTTACCTTGACGACCTTCGAAGTTACGGTTCGAGGTTGATGCACAGTGCTCACCTGGCTGTAATTTGTCAGCGTTCATTGCTAAACACATTGAACAACCTGGCTCACGCCATTCGAAGCCCGCTTCGATTAAGATTTTATCCAAGCCTTCAGCTTCTGCTTGTGCTTTGACTAAACCAGAACCCGGAACCACCATGGCTTGCTTGATGCTCGAAGCCACTTTCTTGCCTTGAGCCACTTTGGCAGCTTCACGAATATCTTCAATACGCGAGTTGGTACAAGAACCAATAAATACACGGTCGAGTTGGATATCTGCTAAGGCTTGACCTGCTGTTAAGCCCATGTAGTTATAAGCACGGGTCCAGTCGTTACGTTGAACGTCATCTTTGGCTTGCTCTAAAGTTGGCACTGCTTGAGAAACTGGAATCACCATCTCAGGAGAGGTTCCCCAAGACACTTGTGGCTCAATCTCTTCACCTTGTAACACAACAACCGTATCAAAGTGTGCGCCTTCATCAGAATGCAAAGTATTCCAATACGCTACTGCTTGATCCCACTGCTCACCTTTTGGTGCATATGGACGATCTTTCACGTACTCAATGGTTTTGTCATCAACAGCAACCATACCCACACGCGCACCACCTTCGATTGCCATGTTACATACGGTCATACGACCTTCAATCGACATATCACGGAACACTTGACCACCGAACTCAATCGCATGACCTGTACCGCCCGCAGTACCAATTTTACCAATGATGGCTAAAACCACGTCTTTTGGTGTAACGCCTTGACCCAATTTGCCGTCAACACGCACCAACATGTTTTTCATTTTCTTTTGAACTAAGCATTGAGT
>CAVBYE010000061.1:0-14737 GCA_963599285.1 Bacteroidaceae bacterium
ACAATCCCAATTCCTTCATGTCCCAAAATACGCCCGTTAAAACTGCCGGTTTTTTCTGTCGCCACTTGTTCAATTTCAGGGTTTTTTCCTTTCCAAATTCCTAAGTCTGTACCACAAATGGTGGTTTTTGTGACACGGATGACGGCATCTGTGGGGTCAATAATTTCAGGTTTTGCTCGCTCTTCAAAGCGAATATCATTTTCACCGTAGTACACCATTGCACGCATTGTCGACATTTTTGTATTCCCTATTTTTTATGTAGTTGTTCTAATCTAGCAATTCAAAAAAGTTAACAACAGCTCAAAATTGTTTGTATACAGCACGGTTTTGTAAAGTCTTGCTTCAGACTTAGCCAAAATAAGGCGTAGAAATTGGTTTTAACCTTGTGCAAGAAATATGCTAAAAATAAAGCTCCTGATAACAGTAATAATAAGCTTATGCACATTCTAAAATCATGCTGCCTCGCACTCGCTTTTACGAGCACAGCGCTTACCACCCAAGCGGCTGAACCAACAACAATCAATACCCAAAAACAAGTCGCGGGCTACTACCATCACCAAATTGGTCATACCCAAATCACGGCACTGCTTGATGGGACCAATTACCTCAATCCCGCATTGTTTAAAGGCTTAAACGACACAGAAAAAGCGGCCATTTTAAAGAAATATCATGCCGATCAAGCCAAAGGGATTCAAACTTCCGTGAATGCGTTTTTGGTCAATACAGGCAAACAGCTTTTTATGGTGGATAGCGGTGCAGCAAGCTGTTTTGGTACGCATTTAGGCTCGATTTATAACAACCTTAAAGCCTCAGGCTATCAGCCAAGTCAAGTGAATGGCATTTTCCTGACCCATTTACATCCTGATCATGTCTGCGGTATTAGCAATAATGGCATTGCCAATTATCCAAATGCCACGCTGCATATTTCCAAGACTGAATATGATTATTGGCTGAGTCCAAATACCCTCAACAAAATCCCTAAAGAGAATCAAGAAAAATTCTTAGGCACGGTTTCAAAAATTAAAGCTGCGCTTGCACCGTATGAAAAAGCCAAAAGAATTAAAGTCTTTTCGGATAAATCTTTAGCTTTAGGCGGTGTGGAATTTAAGCCGTCTTTTGGGCATACACCGGGGCATTACAGCTTTAAATTAAAAGCGGCTGATCAAGAGGTAGTATTTATTGGTGACATCGTGCATTCACATACGTTGCAATTTGAGCAACCCACGACCGCTGTAGATTTTGATATTGACTCTAAAGCAGCTGTAGCCACACGCCTCAAGCACTTTGCTGAATATGCAAAAGAGGGACAACTGATTGCCGCGCCGCATTTACCTTTCCCAGGGCTGGGTTATATTTATAAAAACGGCACAAGTTATCAGTGGATTCCTGTGCACTTTAAAGATTAAGCCGTGTGGCTATGAAAACATAACAATCGTGAATATAAATGATGAAGACATTGATTGCTCACAGCATTTTTGTTGGGATTTGCAGCCTGAGTTTGGGCTATGCGGCTTTACATCCTGACCTCAATCTCTTGGTGGTGGTGTTGGCCTGCTGCGCCATTTACATCAATTACCAACTGCTGATGCCCAAAACAGGCCAAAAAAAAATCCCATCATCATGATGGGATTTTAGTTAAAACCGCATCCATTTATTTCATACCAAAAATCAGTTTTAAACCCAGTACCGTCATAACAACACCTGCACCACGGTCAAATACTGCTTTAAAGCGTAAGTAAACACGGCGTGGTTTTTCAGCTGATAAGGCCACAGCAATCAGAGAACACCAACCTGCATCAATAAAGAAGCATAACAAAGGTAAAACCACGTAAAAGTAGTTGGGAATCTCTTTGGGTAACAGCGCCGTAAAAATGCTGGCCAATACAATCGCAATCTTAGGATTGGACAGTTGGGTAATTAAACCTGTAGTAAAGGCACGGCGTAATGACATTTGTGCACTCACACTATGATCCGCTTCAATCGGATCTTTAGCATGTTTAATAATTTTATAGGCCAACCACAACAGATAGATCCCACCACAAATTTTCAGCAGTAAATAGGCAGAAGGGACCGCCAGTAAAAATGCCTGTAAGCCACACACAGCCAACAAACCAAAGATTGCGGCGCCAAGGCCGGTCCCTAAGGCTGTAAATAACCCGTGTTGACGTGAAATGGCAATCGAATTTTTTGCAACATAAATCGAAGTCGGTCCCGGACTCATCGCACCTAACAGTAACGCAGCTGCAATCGAGCCTAAAATCCAAAATGATTCCATCACAATTCCTCTCGATTGACGGGGTCAAAAATTTGGCTGCCATTTTACGCGGCTTTGTTGCATTTTTCTGTTAATTTTTTCACTGTCCGATGAAAAACCGGCTGTTGTTGTCTATCCTTTTAGCAATTGAACTCAGTTGAAGGCCTGACTTGACGTACTCGGCTGAGATTGTGGGCGTTTATAGTCCTGTTCATGCACAGGCATACCACCAATAATCATGGTGCGTGGTTGATTGGGCGGTTGTAAATCACAGCCAAGCAGTAACATCGAGATCAGGAGTAGCAGGCTTTTTTTCATCGGTATGCCCTCTTTTTTTATTGTCTATGCAATCAGCTTAGCATTATTTTTGCGCAAAAACTGTTTTACACTGTGCTCGATTTTTCTGTTTTCACTGCAGCTGTATGTTTGCTCAACTTGCCCACGCTATTCCCGAACAACACATCGTCTATCAAGGCGTTGACCTGACGATTCGACGCCTAGATTTGGTGCACCCACAAATTTCAGGGAATAAATTTTTTAAACTGAAATATAATCTGCAACAGGCCTTAGCACAGGGCAAAACGCAAATCTTGACCTTTGGCGGTGCCTATTCCAATCATATTGCGGCCACTGCGTTTGCAGCGCATCACTTTGGCCTCACCAGTATCGGCATTATTCGTGGTCAAGAATTGGCGCAGCAGCCACTCAATCCAACTTTAAGCACTGCCGCTGCATTGGGGATGCAACTGCACTTTGTCAGCCGCGAAACATACCGACGTAAAGCAGAAGCTGAATACCTCGCTTCACTCAGCGCCCAATTTCCGCATGCCTATATCGTTCCTGAAGGTGGAACCAATGCCCTTGCCATTCAAGGTTGCCGTGAAATTTTAATGCCGCATCATCAACACATGGATGTGATTTGCTGTGCTGTGGGCACAGGCGGTACGCTGACGGGTCTGATTGAATCTAGTCATCCACAGCAGCATATTTTGGGTTTTTCAGCGTTAAAAGGTCAATTTTTAACGCAAGAAGTCGCACAGCTCACCCAACATCAGCATTGGTCAATTACGGATGAATTTTGCTGTGGTGGTTATGCCAAGACCACACCCGAACTGCTGCAATTTATGCATAGCTTTGAGCAGCGCTATGCTATTCCCTTAGAGCCGATCTATACCGCGAAAATGTTTTTTGGCGTATTTCGTATGATTGAACGTGGTGAATTAACCCCGCAAACCAAAATTTTGCTGCTGCATAGCGGTGGTCTACAAGGTCGCAGCGAGCAAAGCAGCAACTTTGTGTAAAATTGTCTATAATGCGCTGCTTTATTATTACTGGTGAGTTGCCATGTCTTCCAATCTGTATGACGTTTTAGTGCTTGGTGCAGGAGCTTCAGGTTTAATGACCGCCTATATGGCAGCTCAACGTGGTCGTAAAGTGTTGGTGGTTGAAAAAGCCAATAAGGTCGGCAAAAAAATTCTGATGTCAGGGGGAGGTAAATGTAACTTTACCAACCTCTATGTAGAACCAGAGAACTACATTTCCCATAATCCACATTTTGTGATTTCCGCACTCACACGTTATACCAACTGGGATTTTATTGGCTTGGTGTGTGAGCATGGTATTGAATATGAAGAACGCAAACACGGGCAGTTATTTACTTTAAATGGTGCAAAAGACATTTTAAATATGCTGCTGGCTGAATGTGACAAAACAGGTTTGGTGGATATTAAAACCAGTTGTGAAGTCAAAGCGGTGAATCGCGTTGAAGACCAAGGCTTCCAAGTGGCAACAACGCTCGGCTTCTTTAGTGCAGCCTCTGTGGTCATTGCAACAGGTGGTTTATCTATTCCAACGCTGGGCGGTTCAGGCATTGGTTATGACATTGCAAAACAGTTTGGTCATCATGTGTTTCCCACACGCGCAGGCCTTGTGCCATTTACCTTCTCAGATGGCTTTAAAGAAGTCACTACACGTTTAAGTGGTAATGCTGTAGAAGCAACGCTATCCAATGAACTCAATAGCTTTACCGAAGCCTTGCTGTTTACCCACCGTGGTTTAAGTGGCCCAAGCGCATTACAGTTATCTAACTATTGGGATGTTGGGCAAAGCTTTAAAGTCGATTTTTTACCTCAGCTCGATTTAGTCGATTTCTTGAAGAGCAAGAAAACCAGTCAGCCTAAAGTGTTATTACGTACCCTGTTGAGTGAGCATTTACCCAAAAGCGTCGTGCTTGAATTACAAACCCTCATTTGGCTAGACCACGCAGACACCGCCATTGGCAATATCAGCGATGAAAAATTAGAACAAATTGCCGCACGTTTGCATGGCTTTGAAGTAAAACCCTCAGGCACTGAAGGTTACCGTACAGCAGAAGTGACGTTAGGTGGCATTGATACCACTGAAGTGTCCTCTAAAACCATGGAAAGTCAAAAGCAAAAGGGACTGTATTTTGTCGGTGAGGTTTTAGACGTCAGTGGTCATTTAGGCGGCTATAACTTCCAATGGGCATGGGCTTCGGCACATGCTGCGGCACAATACGTCTAAATCAAAAACTCGGCAATTGGCCGAGTTTTTTTAATCTGTGTCAGCGGGTTGGGCTTGAGCTTTGGTCACGCTGCTCGGCACTTGAGGGTCAGGACTTTTTTTACCAAAGGCCAATTTATAGCCTGCGGTTAAAAAACCAATGGTGACACCAGCAATGACTAAAGGGGCAACGTAGTTATTGGGCTTTTTTTTTGGCATAGGATCCTCATTGTTGTTATAGGTCAAGTTGCGACCACTAGGCTAACTGAAGGCTTATTTTTGCTGATTTTTTTTCATCTCACTAGCTGTATTCTGTAACATCAAAAGCCAATGCAGTAACTCGTGTAATACAAAAAAGCCTTAGTCAACTAAGGCTTTTTAATGAGGGTCAGTTAAATTCCTGCAGACATATATAAAATCAAGGCCAGTAAAAATAAACCAGTGAGCATTAAAATATAAATCGGCAGCCGCCTTTTTTGCTTTAAATCAGTTTGGCTCGTCACATAGGTTGGTTTGGTAAAATCATGTTTCATATGAACCTCCCACACAGTGTGCTGTGCAGCCTCCATACTAGCAAAGCGTTGTGTTGCATTGTGTGAAAATACATAGCAGGATGGTGAAAAAATCTACGCGCCTTTTTCAGCACTTTTGAGCTATACTAGCCCACCATTTTTTTATATTGTGAGCTTATGACGTATAGTCAGCAGAGTGTTACGCTTGATTTGGACACCGATGTCACTCATCAATGTGCTTTGCACTACACTCGTGATCAACATCTGATTGGGATTCTCACCTTTACCAAACCGAGCTACCGCTTAAAATGGGGCGATTTGGAGTATTTCCGTCGTCGTACCGAAGAATTTTCGGTCATGCCCTTCCCTGAATGCATCAATGCCATGATCATTGATATTCGCAATGTGGTGTGTTTTTTAGATAACGAAGTACCCATTATTCCATGGCGTTTATTAGAAGAAGAATGTCCTGTACGCTTAGTTGTACCTGCCGACCATTTAGACCACTATGCGGGTTTCTTTGAACCGACATGGCTCACCACCGATGTCGAAACTGCGATTCAAGAAATTCGCCAGTCAATGGATATGTTTGTACATTAATGCTGCAATGTGTTCAAAAAAGTCAAACATCAAGCTAACTGGGCTGTATTTTCTCTTTTAAATTTCACAAAACATGCTATTATTGTGACGAAAATCACAATAATGCAACTCTTGATAACAATCTCCACTCCATAAGAAAATTACAGCGTTCAAAAAAGCCCAGCACATGCTGGGCTTTTTTTTACCAATAATTCTCTACAGCAATATTGCCTTCACCACGGCGATTCATCGTGAGGCCGCGCGCTTTCAGTGCTTCTTTGGTGTCATCGACCATTTGTGGATTGCCACACAACATGATATGGCTACTTTGGACATTAAATGCCAAACCTGCTGCCTTTTCCAATTCGCCATTGGCAATCAACACAGGTAAACGATCATGCAGTGGGGCATGTGGATCACGGGTAATAATTGGAATAAATTTAAACCCAGTGTGACCTTCACCAAAAGTCTCTGCGATCTCCTGAATACGATCAACATAAGCCAATTCAGCTTCAGTACGGACACTATAGACCAAATTGATTTTTTGATATTTCGTCCACGTCTCAAAATCTTGCAACATGGAAATAAACGGCGCTAGGCCAGTGCCGGTACCCAACAGCCATAAATCTTGTGGCAATGGCAACTGATAACGTGCCAGCGTTAAAAAGCCATACGGGATTTTTTCAAGATACAACGCATCGCCAACTTGTAAGTGCTGCAAGTTGGAGGTAAATGCCCCATCAGGCACCACAATTGAGAAAAATTCTAAGGTTTCATCAAATGGTGATGACACCACCGAGTACGCACGTACCACCAACTCATCACCCACTTTTAACCCAATACGGGCAAATTGACCCGCAGTAAATTTAAAATGTGCAGGTCGGGTCAGGGTGAAGCTGAACAACGTATTGGTCCAACGATGTACAGATAAAACCTTTTCTTGTGTAAATTTCTCAATTGACATAATTTCAGCGTGGCATCAAAGACGGTGCTCATGGTAGCATGACACGATAATTTATGACTATTTTTTCAATGTTAAGGCTGTATTCATGCGCATGACATTACGTCAGCTGGCTGTTTTTGTAGCAGTCGCTCAAGAGGGTACCGTAACTAAAGCAAGTGATGCGGTCAAGCTCACGCAAAGTGCGGCAAGTATGGCGTTGGCCGACCTCGAAGATGGCTTAGGCGCTCCGCTGTTTGATCGTTTAGGTAAACGTTTACAATTGAATGACTTGGGCCGTTTTCTTCTCCCACAAGCACTTGAAATTTTAGGTCGCTGCGAAGCTTTTGAACAAGCCGCTAAAGGCGAACTACAAAGTATCGATTTACGCTTAGGGGCGACCCTAACGATTTCCGATTATTTGATGCCTGATCTGATGGCCGATTTTTTAAAAATTCAGCCACAAGCCCATCTGCAGCTGCAAGTGGGCAACACGCGTCAAATGATTGAAGCGGTGAATCAGTTCCAACTCGATTTAGCCTTAATTGAAGGGTCATGCCATTTACCCCAGCTCCAATGTATTCATTGGCAAGATGACGAGTTAGCCGTGTGCTGCGCGCCAACCCATCCTTTAGCCCAACTGAACCGTCCATTGACTGCAGAAGATTTTGAGGCTGTGGAATGGATTTTACGCGAAGAAGGTTCGGGCACGCGTGAAGTGTTTGATAATGCGATTTTAAAAGATCTACCTGATGCCAATATTCGTTTAACCTTAGGGCATAACGAGGCCATTTTAAAGATTGTCGCAGGTGGCATTGGCATGTCATGTATTTCTAAATTGGCCATTGAACCACTCAAAGAAAAAGGTCAATTGGTGGTATTAAATACCCCATTCTGGCAGCTGACTCGTCCACTGTTTATGTTGGTACATCGCCAGAAATACCAAGGCCCTGGCATTAAAGCCTTTATGCAATTTTGCGGAAAATAAAAACAGCGCCTCAGGGCGCTGTTTTTTTAACGGAATTGACGTTCACACGGAATACCGTCGCCATCGCCATCCATTTTCGTACCAGGACAATAGCGTAAAAAGTATACTGCCTCGTCATAAGAACTCATCTGGCTGCAATGTACACGCCCATCACAACGAAATTGTGAGGTTGCTGCTGTGTGTGCAGCAGGCTGCTCAGGATCACGTGGTCGGACACGCTCAGCTCGAGGTGCTGTCACGACTTGATCCGGCAAATCCCCTAGGGCAGCACGTTGTTTTAAGATTTCCTGTTGCTGGGAATCAATCATTTGCTGTAGTTTTTGCTGTTGTGCTAGGCGATAGTCCTGATAGCGCGTATAGCCCCACCCTGCCGCAACAATGAGCAGTACTCCCAATACCAGCATGATGGGCCGCCATTTTATGGCTGTGCTGGTGTTTTTTGTTTGCGCTTGTGGCACTTGCGGTTCTTGAGTGGGTCCATCTAAACGCTTAATTTTAACCGCTTCAAATTTGCCATCTTGTTCGACCACAATAAAGCGCACACGCTCCCCAATATGCAATGTAGCGTGTGGCTGTGGCACTTGGCTGATGTGAAAAAATACATCTTGTGTGGTGCCTTCAATGCGAATAAAGCCAAAACCACGCTGTGTATTTAGTGTAATGATACAACCTTCTGAAAACATATCCCCAATACCTATTCAGATCAAAAAAAGAGGCGAAATTCGCCCCTCATTCACATGCAATCGTATTAACCACGCAAGTTCGACAACAAAGATGCCGTAATTGAATGATTATGTTTCGCTACACGTGATTTTTTTGCTTTCGCTGACTGATCAAGCACGCGCTCGATTTTGGTCGCTTTAAATTTACCTTGGTTTTCAGTCATTAAAAACTTAACCCGTTCGTTGCGCTTAGGTTCGCCCTCTGCTGCAGGAAAGTCTGAAATATGGAAGAACACATCATCTTGCTCAGGTACAGCAATAAAACCGAAGCCTTTATCCGCATTGTATTGCTTAATTTTGCCGTTTAAAAACTCTGCTTTCATGAGTTTGACCCTATGTGGTAAATACAATTTCTACAGTATATAAAAAAGAGGCTGTGAAAGCCTCTTTTATGATTCAATCGTCGAGTTAATCTTTTTGTACTGAACCAAAGATTTTATCGCCGGCATCACCTAGACCTGGCACGATATAACCATTTTCATTCAAGCCATCATCAATTGATGCAGTGAAAATCGTGACATCTGGATGTGCTGCTTCAACACGTTGAATACCTTCAGGTGCAGCCACAAGTACCATGACACGAATATCTTTACAGCCGCTTGCTTTTAATACATCAATGGCTGCCACTAAAGATGAACCGGTTGCCAACATTGGATCAATGATCATGGCAATACGGTTTTGTACGTCTGGTACTAATTTTTTGTAGTAAGTACGTGCTTCTAGGGTTTCTTCATCGCGTTCTAAGCCCAATACAGACACTTTTGCGCTTGGAATTAGGTTTAAGAACCCGTCGAGCATACCAATGCCGGCACGTAAAATTGGCACAACCGTAATTTTTTTACCTGCAATGCGGTCTACAGTTACCTGACCATTCCAACCATCGATGTCTTGTTCAACCATTGGAAGATCTTTGGTTGCTTCATAAGTTAACAGCATGGTGACTTCTTGCGCTAACTCACGGAAGTTTTTTGTACTAATGTCAGCACGACGTAATAGACCAAGCTTATGTCGTATTAAAGGATGTCGAATTTCATGAATCGCCACAGGAGAACACCTAAAAGGTTAAAGATAAAATTTTTTCTATTATAGAGCTTTTTTAATCAGCTGATAAATAAAAAAAGCCCTCAAACTGAGGGCTTTTTTGGTTAAGTTACAATAATCTTAAAATTATTGACGGCTTAACATGAAATGAATCGGCGATAAAATATCAGATTCAAGTGCAAGTTTAATAATTGGGTCTGGGTAAACACCAATCACCAATACTGCCGCAGCTGCTAGCAATACCATGATACCACCCATTTTTTGACCCCATTGCTTGTCGGCATCAATACGTGGTGTTTCTGGTGGTGTCATATACATCACAACCATCACACGTAAGTAGTAGTACAGACCAATACCTGAACCGACAATAATCATTGCAGCCAAGAACCAGTGCTGAGTGGTTACCGCAGCCATGATCACCAAGAACTTACCAATGAAGCCTGCAGTTAATGGAATACCTGCAAGTGATAACATCATCACCGTTAACACAGCAGTCAATACTGGACGACGCCAGAACAAACCACGGTAATCCGCTAGGCTTTCTGCTTCATCAATATTGTTGTATGGGCTAGACATTAATGCCACCGCACCAAACGCACCAATCGTCGTTAATACATAGGTAATCACGTAAACTGACACGTTACCAAGGCTAGCATAGGTCATGCTGATCAAACCGATTAACAAGTAACCGAAGTGTGCAATTGAAGAGTATGCCAAGATACGCTTTAAGTTCACTTGTTTTACAGCAAGTAAGTTACCTACCACAATTGAAAGCACCGCAAGGATGGTTAAAAGTGTGATGATTGATTCAAGTAAAATTGCACCTGAAGTCAATAAGTAACGTACAAACAGACCAATGGTTGCAACTTTAGCAGTGGTTGCAAGGAAAGTTGCCATTGGTGCAGGCGCACCTGCATACACGTCTGGTGTCCATTTATGGAACGGTGCAAGTGACAGTTTAAATGCCACAGCAAAGATAATCAGGCCAAGACCTAAAATCACCATCGGTTGGCTGATGTTCTGCATTAATACTTGTACAGAGTCATAGAATGACAATGAACCTGTATAG
Source organism: Bacteroidaceae bacterium (assembly GCA_963599285.1). GTDB lineage: Bacteria > Pseudomonadota > Gammaproteobacteria > Pseudomonadales > Moraxellaceae > Acinetobacter. The sequence goes on from CAVBYE010000061.1 coordinate 10,629, forward strand.
GCATAGATGTACGCCATACCCATGAGCAACATTGCTGATGCGGTTGCAGACAATACAAGGTATTTCACGCCAGCTTCTAAAGATTTAGTACGCTGATGTGTATAAGCAAGCAAACCATATACAGGAATCGACATCAACTCAAGGCTGATGAAGAACGCTGCATAGTGCGAGCTTGCCACCATAAGCATTGCACCTGTAACAGAGAGCAACATCAAGAGGTAAAGTTCTTCACGGTTGTCTTTATACGTTTCAATGTACGCATGTGACAAGGTACAGCACGCAAGCGCTGCAACGACCGCAAGTAATTGGTAAAGCAATGTAAATTGGTCAACCATAAACATGCCCATCACGTGTGATGGGGCAAAGCTTGAACCAAATAACATCACAAGGATGTAAATTGCAGACAGGTTTAAACCCATAACCGAGGCAGTTGCCACAAGGTTATGGTTACGTTTAATCGAGGTCAGGAGCATCGCCACAATCGCGGTTAAACCGACGATCATGACAGGTGCTAATGGCATAAGATCCGCAAATGCGATTGTGAAGTTCATGACTTATTGGATCTCCACATTTTGAAGGTCAGTTGCAACTTCTTGAGTTACTTCAACAACTTCTTGAACAGGGATATAGCTGTTTGCTAACCACGCCATGCTTGAGTTAGACACGTCAAGGAAGGTTTGTGGATACAGACCGAGCCATAATAGACCAATGGCACAGATTAAAAGTACAGTCACTTCACGTGCATTTAAATCTTTCACTGATGCATAGTGTTCACGTTGCGCTTCATTTGGCTCACCAAAGAGTGCTTTGTGAATCAGAATTAAACCGTACACACCTGCAAACACTAAGCTTACTGTTGCAAGAATCGTAAACAGTGGGAATTTCGCGTATGAACCCATGAGAATCAAGAATTCACCGATGAAGTTACCCAGACCAGGAATACCCACTAATGCTGCAACGAAGAACATTAAGAAGAATGCAAGATATGGGAACTGACCACGCATACCACCCATTAAACGCATATCGCGCGTATGCACACGTTCGTACACTTGACCACACATAATGAACAATGCAGCAGATGACAAACCATGTGCCAACATCATGATCATTAAACCTTGGAAGGTTAAAATGTTACCTGCGTAGATCGCAAGTAAGATGAAGCCCATGTGTGAAATAGACGTGTACGCAAGTAAACGTTTCATATCGGTTTGTTGGAAAGCACACCAAGCGCCGTAGAAGATACCAATTAAACCGAAGATGATTGCAATGTCTGCAAACTGTGCAGATGCTGCTGGGAAGAACGGAATCACAAAACGTAATAAACCGTACGCCGCAGTTTTAATCAAGATACCTGCAAGATCCACAGAACCTGCTGTAGGTGCTTGCGCGTGTGCATCAGGTAACCAGCCGTGTAATGGGAACACAGGAAGTTTTACCGCAAAACCAATAAACATACAGATCATGAATGCATACGCAAGCGATGGTAACTGCATATCTAAGGTATTTGCTACACCCAACAAGAAGTTATAGTTGAAGCTGATGTTGCCTGTCATCATGTAGCCATAGATCACTAGACCTAGGATACCAATGAGCATGATCAGACCCGCAACTTGGGTATAGATAAAGAATTTGTTTGCTGCATAAACGCGTGACTTACCGTCTGCTCCTTTATGACCCCAAAGTGCGATCAAGAAGTAGATTGGAACCAGCATCATCTCCCAGAAGAAGAAGAACAAGAACAAGTCAATTGCTAAGAACACACCAATCACACCACCTAAAGACCATAAAAGGTTTAAGTGGAAGAAACCAACGTGTTTTTGGATCTCACCCCATGAACAGCCTACTGCCAACACACCAAGGAGTGCAGTTAAACCGACCATAAGCAGTGATAAACCATCCACCGCTAGGTGAATGTTAATGCCTAGGGTTTGAATCCAAGGCAACATAAATTCAGCCGACCAAGTTGGAACTTGAGCGCCTAATTCATAGGTAAAGGTACCTGATTGCCATAACAAAAGCGTTAAGCCTAGAGTTACAAGCATACCAACAAGCGCAATATAGCGCGGCAGTTGTTGGTCGAGTTTATCGACCAACCAACATGCAAAACCAGCAATGAACGGTACAAGGATCAGCGCGGGTAGAAGCCAGTTATTTGCGATTTCCATCTTATTTCCCCACGATCTGAGTCACGATCAAGATCATTAGCAGTATGATAATACCTAATGCCATGCTCGATGCGTATTCACGCAATGAACCTGATTGACGTGCACTTGTGAAACCATGGCCACTTTTTACAAGCGCAGGAAGTACAAGCCACAGACCGTCGATTGGATCACGACCTAAGAGTTTTGCAATAAGCAAATATGGTTTAACAAATACGATGTCATAAAGGGCATCGAAACCAAGTGCATTACGGCAGATGTTTGCAAGACCTGAACCAAATGACGTTGCTGCAAATGCTTTTACTGCATTGTAAGCAAAGGCAAACAGTACAACACCTACAGCAAGACCTGCTAAGGCAACTGCAATCGCAACATATTCTGCGCCATGTGCACCTGCAACTAAGTTTTCAGGAATCACAAAGGCTGGAATGCGCGCTGCATCAAGAATGCTCATCACCGGTGCTTTAAGTACAATTGCAAGACCTGTTGAAAGTACTGCAAGAATCGCTAAAGGACCCCAGTAAGTCACACCTTTGATTTCGTGGTAAGGCGTGTTCTCTTTGCCAAAGAATACAACCCAGATTAAACGGAATGTATAAATAGAGGTTAAGAACGCACCCGCTACACCCACCCAGTACAATGTGTTGTACACAGGTAGACCTGCTAAATGACTTTGTGTCCAAACAGCAGCCAAGATCGCATCTTTAGAGAAGAAGCCGATGGTTAAGAATGGAATTGCTGCTAAGGCACCGCCACCAATCGCGAAACATGCAAATAGGAATTTGTTCTTGTAGAACAAGCCGCCCATTTTGAAGATGTTTTGTTCGTGGTGGAACGCAAGAATCACCGCACCAGAAGACAAGAATAATAATGCCTTGAAGAATGCGTGCGTCAACATGTGGAACAGACCCGCTTGGTATGCTTCTGCACCCACTGCCATAAACATATAACCCAGCTGACTCATGGTTGAGTAAGCAAGAATACGTTTAATGTCAGTTTGAACAAGTGCTGCAAAGCCAGCTACAAGTAATGTCACTGCACCTGTAATTGAAATGAACATCATCACTTCTGGTGCAAGTTCAAATACAGAGAACAAACGGCAGCACAGGTAAACACCCGCTGTCACCATTGTTGCAGCGTGGATTAACGCAGATACAGGTGTTGGACCTGCCATTGCGTCTGCTAACCATGTTTGTAACGGAATTTGCGCTGATTTACCTGCCGCACCTAAGAACAGCATTAATGCAGTCCACAGAGTGATCGAAGAACTTTGCGTCATTACAGCTGCCGCATTTTCTACGATGTATTGCGTGTTCAAGGTACCAAACTGTTGGTAAAGCAAGAACAATGCGATCAGTAAGAAAACGTCACCAATACGCGTTACTGTAAATGCTTTAATTGCAGCAAAACCGTTTGCAGGGTTTTGGTAGTAGTAACCAATTAACAGGTAAGAACATAGACCTACGCCTTCCCAACCTAAGAATAACAACGCTAAGTTGTCACCCAATACAAGCAATAACATGCTTGCAACGAACAGGTTGAAGTAAGAGAAGAAGCGTGCAAAGTCGTGTTCACCACGCATGTACCATGATGCAAAGATATGAATTAAGAAACCCACACCTGTGATCATGCCCAGCATGAGTAAAGATAAACCGTCAAGTTGTAAGCTAATGCCTGGGGCGAAGCCACCTACATTAAACCAAGTCCACAAGTGTTGGATATACAACTCTTTGCCGTTATTGACAAAGTCAATGCCTGCAATTAAAGCAAATAACGCAGATAGACCTACTGCGCCCACACCAATAATGGCTGCAACCGTTTCAGGTAGCTTGTGGCGACCCGCTGCTAAAAGGACAAAACCAATGAGCGGGAATAAAATTGTTAAATATAAATAACTCATCCGCGCATCTCACTAGCAGCATCCACATCCAAGTGATGGAAGCGATG
>CAVBYE010000062.1:0-14607 GCA_963599285.1 Bacteroidaceae bacterium
GGTCCCATAGTACCATGGGTCACACTCAGTGCGGCACCAGCTGCGAGTCCACCTAAGAAATGTAGCGCCGCCAAGGTGGTAAAGTGGCTAGTGAGTCCAGATAAAATAAAACTGAATGCAGCTAAGCCAAAACCCAGTACTGCAGCAAGCTTGACATGAACGCGGTTAAAGCGTGGTGCAAAAAATATGCTTGCACCAGCCGCACCAATCAGAAAGAGTGTGGCTAGTCCACCGGCTTGTTGCGGATCAAATTGATAATGGACAATTAATGTACCCACCCAAATGGGTAAGGCCACCAAGTCAATCATACCTGCGCAATGCGCAGCCATCAGTGCAAACATACCACGTTTGCTTTCAATACGAACCATAATGCTGCTCCTAGCATGCCAATCATAAGGTGCTCTTCATTGAGCTGGTGAGGAATGTCTAATTGTTATTTTGAAAAATAAGAGCCCTGAGAGGAGGTCTCAGGGCTAGGGGATTAGATTGCTTCTTTAAGCAGCTCTAAGGCTTGAGTGACCACAGCCGTTTGTTCTTCTACAGGGGCACGCGCTTGCTCAAGCCGACCGATTTGCATGGAACTTTGTGTCACCGTGCGACAGCGTTGTTCGCGGCGCTGCATGAATTTTTCATATGCTGTTTCAATATGAGCTTCGGTCTGCAAGATTTCAGCCAAGACTAAGGCATCTTCAATTCCCATCCCAGCACCTGACGCCAGTTGTGGCGTTGTCGGATGTGCTGCATCACCAATCAATAAAATTTTACCGACATACCATGGCCCAGGTAGATCGAAACATTCAAGTGGGCGGAAATTGATATTTGGATTATCTGCTTCCGTCAATGATTCACGGATTTGCGCTAGAATTCCCTCATAGCCTTCTAGTAAGGTTTTTAGGGTTTTATAGTTGTCTTCAGGTTCTTGCCAACGCTGTGGACAGCGCTCAAGTAAGAACATATACATATGATCTTTTGAAACCGGAGTAAAGCCGACCTTCACAGGCCCACCCAAGAAGTAAGTACGTCGTTCAACACTCGCAGGACGTTTCAAAAAGAGCCGCCAACAACTTTGTCCCGTATATTCAACTTTGGGTGCATTGGGAAATAAGAGTTGACGTGTCTGAGACAGCACCCCATCTGCGCCAAGGACAAAATCATATTTAGCACTTGAGCCATCACTAAAGATCACTTGCACACCTGAATCATCTTGTTCGAAGCGATCAGCGGTGAGCCCTAAACGCATGTGAATGCCTGCATTTTTTACATACTGATGCATAATGGCATGCATGGTTGGGCGCATAATGCCGCCACTTCCTGCGGTATCTGAATTTTCCAGCATCGGTGTAGGTAGAATCCGTAGCGGATTGCCTTGTGGGTCACAGACCTGAATACCATCTCCCACATAGGCTTGAGCAGTCACTTCCTCATAAACACCGAGTTGCTTGAGTGCACGTAAAGTCGGACCAGTGATGGTCAGACCAGCACCTAACGCGCCCCACTTGGGATTAATGTCAATCAGATCAATGTGTACCCCTATACGAGATAGCGTAATTGCGGATGCCATTCCAGCAGTACCTGCACCAATGATCAGGGCTTTTTTTCCAGCCACGGCAGAGTGTTGTGTCATCTTCTTCATCCTTGAATTATTGATCTGCTAAAAAGTGAGCAACCAGTTGGGTAAAAGTTTTGGCATGTTCAATTTGTGTCCAGTGACCACACTGGCTGAAAATATGCAGTTGGCTGTTTTCAATCCAATTGAGCAGCGTTAATGACGTCGCAAGGGGAATAACTTGATCGTCACGGCCATGAATCATTAAAGTAGGCTGATGAATTTGGCGTACTTTTTCTTCAGGATGTGACATGGCATTGACCCACTGCTGACGTGGCGCAGGGAACATACGCTCATAAGCAGCACGCGTATCTGCTTTGGTACTTGCGAGGTAACGCATTTGTACCAGATCATCACCAACAAGGTTTTGGTTATAGGCAAAGACTTTCATGATCGCTTGCATATTTTCAAAAGAAGGGGTGTAGCCCCAAACTGCATCTAGTCCGGCAGTCAGCTCAAATGGAACACCAACGCTTCCCATCAAAATCAATTTTTTGACGCGCTCAGGATGATAAATTGCGAGTGCCAAAGCCATTGAGCCGCCAAAAGAATTGCCAATGACATTCACTTGCTCTAAACCTAAAGCATCCAGAAAATCGACAATTTGCTGCAACCAAGTATCACGGTTGAATGGCATATCCTCAGGAAAAAGACTATAACCAAAGCCCGCGAAATCAGGTGCTAATAAGCGGTAATCCTGTTGTAGTGCTTGAATCGACAGTCTCCAGTTGGCCCAAGCACTAACGCCAGGCCCTGAACCATGCAACAGTAAGATCGGTTCACCTTGACCTACATCGTGATAGTTGGTTTGAATGGCACCACATTGAATGCTTTTACCGATTTCGGGATTTGTCATTGTATTCATATTCATTCCTTGAAATGTATAGGGCTTAGTTGCGTTTCCAAAGTAAAAGGGCAGTACGTGCCTCTGAAGTATTTTCTTCTAAACGAGCAGTGAGACTCAGTCGTCCTTGCTCATCAACTTGGAAGCTACGTTTTTGCTGTCCGCCAATCCAATTTGGAAACAGACTTAAATCTACAAAGTGCGTGACGGTATTGTTTTCAATACTGTAACGACCGGCATAAGACATCATGCTGTTATAGGCTTGTGCTTTTTCAGCATCTGAAGCATTCCATTGCCCCCCCGTGGTAAAATGCTGACGATCTGTTCGGCAGATCATGCAGCTCATAAAACCATCTTTGGTATATTGAATGACACCTTGTGGTGCGTCTCCCATCGGTAGAACTTGACGACCGTCATCATAATTTTGTGCAAAAGTTACGAGCTCCCAACGCCCAGTTAGATCAACGTCTGACATTTTTGTATCCTTATTTTTTGAAGTTTTTGAAGGGCTAAGATGAGATTCACTCAGTAAAAATTCAGTTACAACCTGATTATGCGTCTCAGCACTTTCAAATTGTGCCCAGTGCCCTGTATCTTGTGCGCAGAAAAACTGACCATGTTGAATTTGGTCAGCAATATGCTGACCTAACAGTGGCGGTGTACGATTCTGATCGCCCCAATACACTAAGGTGGGCGCTTGAATCTTCTGGGCTAAATCGTCTGTCACGATGTGTTTTTGTATGGTTTTACCCGAGAGATATTCGGTAATAAACTGCTTTTGTACTTCGGCTAATGCGGGTTGCAGATACAATGCTTGACGTACTTGGATGGCTTCACTGGTTAAACGTTCGGGATTGGCTAAAATACGCGCCATGCGTTGGCGCACATGTTCAAAACTCGGTTGTTCCAGCACGTCTAAAGAGCTGGGTAAATTCGCTGCCCAATTGGGCTCTGTATATTCAGGTAAATTGTGTGGATCAGGACGATAACCCATGGTTGTGGTTAAAATGAGACGATCAACTTTATCTGGATGTTGCAGTGCAAGTTGCATCGCCACCCAACCGCCCATAGATTGACCTTCAAAATGTGCACGCGGAATATTTAACTGTTGCATGACATCTAAAATTTGCTCAATTAAACTTGGGATCACTTCATGATTGAAGCCCGTGGTTTGTGAGCGTCCATGCCACAGAAAATCTAATGCAATCACACGAAAGTGTTGTGATAAAGGGGCAATATTTCGGGCATAATTTTCTAGATGCCCACCGGTACCATGTAATAAAAATAATGCAGGATGATGTGGATTACCGGCTTCTAGAACACGTGTGCTATATTGACCTTGCACCATTTTGATCTCGGACTGGATCAGTTGTACCCAATAATGTTCTGTATTGGTATGAATCGTTGCATTCATGAGAGACTCCTTACCCTTTAACTTGAATGTTCATCTTCAAGGGCTTGAGCCTTGCTTTGTGAAATTGGTCCACGCAGGGTGCCATCGGATTTTTCTAAACCAAAAGTCCATTCGGTAAAAATATGTGCCTCTGCTGCAAAGTCGGTGGACTCCCATTCGGCAGTGACAATGTCTTCATCTGCTGCATATTCCCAAGCGCCGCCAAATGGTGTGAGGAAATACCAAAAGCATGCAGAAGAAACACGGTGTCTGCCTGGACCTGCAAAAGTGCTCCATCCCTGACGATCGATGTGCTGTCCACCAAAGATCACTTCATGAATGTCACGAACTTTAAACGCCAAGTGATTAAAACGCGTGCCGGGTGCTTTGCCATTCATAAAGAATAAATGATGATGATTACCCTCAACTGCACAGCGGATAAATACGCCACGATCTGCATAACGGTCTGAGACTAAAAAGCCTAAACGTTCGAGATAAAACTTTACCGCTTCGCCTGCATGATCAACCCCAATAGCAAGGTGACTAATCTCGTAAGGTTGAGCTTTTTCATAACGTGGTGCACGGCTATTCACACGTTTTGGCTGGCTCGGCGAATTAAATAAAGTATCACTAAATGGGATATAGCTACGCTGAGCTAGACGAAAAGCCAGTTTGATTCCTAAGTCATCATGACTATGTACGGTGCCATCGGCATCAATATGCACATCTCGATCGCGCGCAAGCTCATCTGCAATCGCATCTAGACTGGCTTGATCCGCAACGCCCCAAATCATTTCGCACATACCGCTTGGGTTACCTATCGGTGTGCGATTAGGATCGTCTAGATCTGCTTGAAAGACTTCAATTTGAGAGTAGTCAGTGGTAACAAATAAATAAGTGTCAGGTTGAATACTTTGGACTTGGGTCAGTCCCCAATCATCCGCAAAACGTAAAGCTTCCTCTAAATTTTCTACGCCAAAACGAATGCCATCCAAGCCTTGAATATTAAAATTTTTGTGGTTCGTCATCTCATACTCCGTTGCCCATGACTCAAATACTGATTGCGACTTGGGTTTTACTTTACGGAGCATTGCCATATGAAAATAGCATTTAACTTATAAAGCAGTTATGCAGATATTGGATAGCTGATTTAGGCTTTAGCTGCTTGGATCAAGCAAAACACTCTGATGAAGTAAAGAAAAACAAAAGCTCAGGAGTACAAGTGACATGACGTCATTACCATTATTTCATTACCACACCCAAGGCAAACCGGACGCGTCATGGGTGACATTTATCCCAGGAATTGGAAACGATATGAGTTTTTGGGGTACACACGCCACGCTATTAGCAGAAAAATATCAGGTACTTACCTTTGATCCATGGGGACATCATTTAAGCCCTTTACCCCCTGAAGTGTGTACCTATCAAGATATTGTCGATGGCGTCATTGCTTTATGGGACCACTTGGGTATCCCCAAAAGTAGTGTGGTGGGTCTAGGGTTTGGAGGCTCAGTGGCTTTATCCCTTGGCATATCTTCTCCAAGTCGCGTTGAAAAAATCATTGCATGTTGCTGTCGTCCCCGCCAACCAGATGATCGGCATGAGTTTTGGCGAGATCGATGTGCGAAAGCGAAGTTAGATGGTTTAGATCAGCTCGGTGATATCACGGTAGATCGTTGGTTATCAGCAGAGTTTCGAGTGTTGCATCCAGAAATAGATCAACAGTTACGTGCCATGATTAAACGCACCACCGTTGAGGGCTATTGCGCTTATGTGAATGCATTTATAGACATGGATTTTTCAAAAGAGCTGTCACAGATCGAAGCCCCTGTATTGTTACTGGCCGCTGAGCATGATCATGGTGGTGGGCCTGTAGAGGCAATGCAAGTGATGGCTGCAGCACTACCAGATGCACAGCTGCAAATCATTCAAGGCAGTGGTCACATTTGTAATTTTGAGGCGCCAGAACAAGTCAGCCGACATTTACTGAATTTTTTATACCAGCATGATGTACAAGGAGTGAACTCATAATGAAACACAAACAGAGAGTGATTATTATTGGCGGAGGACATGCTGGATTTGCATGTGCCAAGGCACTACGTCAAGAGCAATTTCATGGTGAGATCATCCTCATCAGTAACGAGGCACAACTGCCTTACCATCGTCCACCGTTGTCCAAAAGCTTTATCAAAGATGAACAAGAAATCGAATTATCTAAGCTATATTTGCAACCTCAGAACTTCTACGATAAATATCAGATTGACCTACGTCTGAATACGGCTGTCAGTGAAATTGATCCTATTGAGCAGCAAGTGAAGCTCTATCATGGTGATACGCTTGCCTATGATTATTTAGTCATAGCACAAGGTACTCGGCCACGCCAGTTACCCTTACCAGGGACAGCGTTGGCAGGTGTGATGAGTTTACGTACTTTAAATGATGCACGCACACTGCGTGATAACATGATGGCTGCAGAAAATATCGTGATTATTGGTGCAGGGTTTATTGGCTTAGAGCTTGCATCAACTGCACGTAGCCTGGGTAAAAAGGTAACTGTGCTTGAACACATGCCACGCGTACTTGGGCGTTCAGTATCGCCTTTGGTCTCGGACTATATTGCCGATTTACACCGTCACAAGGGGATCGAGATTCAAACTTCGACTTTTATCACTGAATTCACGGGTGAGGATGGACATGTTACCGGAGTGAGTTGTGCTGAGGGGACTTTAGCTGCCGATTTGGTTTTGGTTGGCGTAGGTGCCATTCCCAATACTGAACTCGCAGAACAGGCCGGTATTCACTGTGATAACGGTGTGGTGGTCAATGCTTTCATGCAAACCAATATAGAGCAGATTTTTGCCATTGGCGATTGTGCAAACCACGAAAATGCATTTGCAGGTGGTCGACGTATACGTTTGGAATCTGTGCAAAATGCGAATGATCAAGCCATTACGGTGGCCAAATTTATCACAGGCCAACCACAAGGGTATAAAAATGTGCCGTGGTTTTGGACAGACCAAGGCGAGGTACGCTTGCAAATGACGGGATTATCGTTCGGTACAACCGATTATGTACTGCGTGGAGAAATTGAAACGGGACGTTTTTCAGTGTTTCATTATGCCCAAGATCAATTGGTGGCAATCGACTCAGTGAACCAACCCGTCGATCACATGATGGCACGTAAACTGCTTGAGGCAGGTATTACCCCAACTAAGCAGCAAATTGCGGATGTAAATACCAATTTAAAAAGCCTTTTAAATCTAACTGCGGTATAACATAGAGAAAAATAATGACATGACACAGTAAGGTTTCAGTACCTTACTGCGTTTAATTGATAGGGAAGAGTATGCAGTCATCGATTTTAGACTCAAAATGGCTTGTTTTTATTAAAGTCGCTGAATTAGGTAGCTTATCCAAGGCAGCTTTTGCGTTTAATGTGCCACAGTCGATGATCAGTCGTCATATTGCTCAGCTTGAGGAACAGGCAGGTACACGTTTATTTAAGCGAACAGGTCGAGGTGTGGTTCTAACTGAATTAGGATCAGAGCTGCTACCGAGGATCATTAAGTTGGCGATTGAGTGTGGCGCGATTGAAGATGATATTCGAACGTATGGGGGGGAGCCCATTGGTGAGGTTCGGGTTGGGTTGTTACCTGCATTGGTTGGACAGCTTTCAGGACCCTTGTTTCGTTATTTAAAAGCGCATTATCCACGAATTGATTTGCACTTGAGTGAAGGGGCCAATGTACATCTCGAAGAAATGATTGAGGAAGGTCGTATTGATATGGCCTTGTTGCTGCGTGAAGGGGATCTGGTGCAATCTGGAGAAGTGGTCATTGCTGAGTTTGGCCTGATGCTTGTCGGGCAAATTCATGATCCTCTAGTCGAGCAACCGACAATTAAATTTCGTGATATTCAAGATTTACCGCTCATTGTCCCGAGTCGACCGCATCCATTGCGTGCACGTCTAGATCAACTTGGACGTCAGTCAGGCTACACTTTTGACTGTGTGGTAGAGGCAGATTCTAATCGGCTGCAACATGAAATTGTCGCTGCTGGTGGGGGTTATGCGATTTCTTCAGGTTTATTTGGTCTGGAAAATAGACAACGTTTAGCAGCAAGTCTGATTGTTGAACCTGAACTAACTCGTAGCGTCGTCCTTTCCCACACGATCCGTCGCCCCAATACGCGGGCATCACGGGTGATTCAGCAGTGGTTTGAAAAACAAGCACCTTTAATTTTAAAAGGCATGATTGTAAATAGATAAAGACAAAAAAACGCTTGCCAGATTTGACAAGCGTTTTTTTAATCTGGCTTATTTAGGCGGTTGATTTTCAAAACGAACATTTTGAATCTTCTGTGCTTCATCTACATAAAAATACAACCAGGTATCATGCGGCTTGGCACCAGGGTAAGAAATGGTGTTGCGTAAAGCGATACAGTAGTTCACGCCTTGAACAATTTGGTCATAATATCCAAGTAATTCATATTTTATACCGGTAATACTGCCAAAAATTTTATCGAATAATTCTTGAACCTCTGGAGAAATTTGTTTTTCATCACTCCAGCCACCGAGTTGGATATCTGTCATTTTAATCAACCTTATTATATGAATTGTAATGCAAGATGAAGTGCTTGAGCTGCACGTCTGATCATGAATTTATTAAGCTACTCGATTTTCATGCGTACTGCAACTGATCCTGAACGCAGTTTTGGCGATAAAAATATGATTTTAAGCTAATGCTATTCATTTTATGTATATCTGCTTTACACCTTGCATGCTAGCTCCGCATATCTAGCTTCAGTACATTAGAAAAAAATGACTGAAACGGAGTTCGGTAGTGAATAACGCACACCATCCCACTTTATTTATTAATGATGACCATGTGGCAGAACTGGCGACCTGGTCAAGTGCTATAGATGCACTCAAACATGCTTACAGCCAGCCGATTAATGAAGCGATGGTGCCACCACGGACCATGGCGCGCGGTGAGGGTTTCTGGCTGCGTAGCCTATGTGCTGTGTCACCGTCTAAGGAGTACATGGGCTGTAAACTGATTGCAGCAAGCCCCAAAAACAAAAAAGCCAGCTATCTGATTTCTTTATTTGATCAAGATACCATGCGTTTGGCTGCCCTGATCGATGGCAACCGTATTACCGATATTCGTACAGCTGCAAGCTCAGCTGTAGCCGTTGATGCCTTAGTCGATAAAGAAAAGTTTAATGTTGCAATCTTAGGTTCAAGTGCCTTAGCACGTAGTCATTTACATGCACTGTATGCGACTGGACGCCTAGCTAAAGTACGTGTTTTTAGCCCAACTGCTGTTAATCGAGAAAAATTTGCTGAAGACTTTCGTGGCCAATATGCTCTAGATATTCAAGCTGTTGCAGCTGCATCTGAGGCTATTCAAGAAGCTGATGTCGTGATTTGCGCATCTCGAAGTCAAGATGGTGGACCAGTGTTTGATGCAGCTTGGTTAGAGCCAGGGATGACGATTGTTTCTGTCAGTTCTACGCTACCTGAGCAGCGTGAACTTGATGTTGCAACAATGCAAGCCGCGGGTTTGATTGTCGCAGATATGCCACATGAAGTCTTGCATGAAACCGGGGATGCACTAGTGGCTCAAGCCGAAGGCTGTGATGTGGCATCGAAGCTTGTTTCATTATCCGATGTGATTTCTGGTCAAGTACAGGCACGTCAAAACCCACAAGACATTGTGATCTATAAATCAGTTGGCTCAGCACTACAAGATATCGTGACCGCAGAAATGTTACTGCGCAATGCCAAAACAGAAGATAAATATCAGGAAATGCACCAAAGCATTGTCACTATTGATCGTTAATACAGATTTAAACACATCATTTTTTTATAAAAATACCCAACAGGGACAGGAGAATTTTAATGGCTCAATATAAACGTAATGAAGCACGTGAATGGGCACGTCAACACTTAGTTGGATGTTCTGGGGTCACTATTCCAAGCTACACCCGTGATTTACAATCCCTCAATCAACAGGGTATTCGACATGATATTCAGCGTATTGTTGAACTGGGGTATACCTATACATTGCTTTGTACTGAGGTGGCTATTACACCAGAGGAAAATGCGCAATTTACGGCAATTGCCAAAGAAACTGCAGCAGGTAAATTAGGATTATTTTTCCATGCCGGTTTCGGTACTTTAGAAGAGAACATTCGTGCAGTAAAACTGGCTGAACAAGCGGGTGCAGATATTGTCCTATTATCTTATCCATCTAATTTCTGGCCATCTTCTGAGCAAGAAATTTACGAATACACCAAAACGTTTTGTGACGCAACGGACTTAGCAGTAATGCTGTTTGCTATTCCCCTTTGGGGCTTTGAACGTGTTCATCCACAAGGGATGTCACCAGAGCTAATCCAACGCTTGATTGATGAATGTCCAAATATTGTCGCGTTAAAAGCGGAACAAGGTTTCCCACATATTGCAGGCTTGGTTGATAGTTTTGAACGTTTCAACGATCAAATTGTGGTGACCTGTCCTATTGAAAGTGATGTGATCCCTCTATTACGTTACATGGATATGCAGTTTTCAGGAACCAGTTATACACAGTGGATGGGTGATCATTTTGTCAAAACCTTTAATCTAGCACGAGAGGGTAATTTTGACGAAGCCATGAAATTGTACTGGCAAGCACAACCGGCTCGTGGGGCTGTAGGTGCTGCAACGGGCGCTTATATGGCGGGTTCTAACTATATTAACCGTGCCCATTGGAAATACATGGACTGGTTAGCTGGATTTAATGGTGGTCCATTGCGTGCACCAATTGCACGTATTCCAGATCGTCAAATGAAAGTACTGCGCCAAGGGCTGATTGCATCAGGTTTACCATGTACTGATGATCCAGATAGTGAATTCCTCGTAGGTCGTTTCCACGACTAAGGCTTGTATAATCCGGAGTATATCGCATGAACAGCATTGCACAGATCAATCCTCAAAACTTATTAAAAGACCCAAGCCTATGGAAAACGGGTGCATTTATTAATGGTCAATGGCTCGAAAGCACCCCGCATGGAACTTATGCTTTACACAATCCTGCAACGGGTGCTGAGTTAGTCAAATTACCGCGTTGTAAAGAAGAAGAAACACAGCAGGCCATTAGCAGCGCACAAAGGGCATTTGAAAAATGGCGTAAAACTACAGCCAAACAACGCTCGGAAATTATCCATCGTTGGTATCAATTAGTACTCGAAAATAAAGAAGACTTAGCCACCATTATTACCCTAGAAGAAGGCAAGCCATTAGCGGAAGCACGTGGAGAAATGGACTATGCCAATTCATTCTTACAATGGTTTGCTGAAGAAGCCAAACGTATTCGTGGTGATGTCATTGCTGCACCTAAAGAAACACAACGTATTGTGGTACTCAAACAACCGATTGGCGTCTGTGCAGCAATCACGCCATGGAATTTCCCCGCCGCAATGATTACCCGTAAAGCAGGCCCTGCATTGGCAGCAGGCTGTACCATGGTGGTGAAACCAGCAAGCCAAACCCCAATGACAGCGTTGGCACTGGCTGAACTTGCACGCCGTGCTGGTGTTCCTGAAGGTGTGTTCAGTGTCCTTACGGGCAATGATACGCGCGTTATTGGTTCAGTCCTTACATCTCATCCTCTCGTGCGTAAGATTACCTTTACCGGTTCGACAGAAGTGGGTCGCACTTTGTTAGAACAATCAGCAGCAACCATTAAAAAATGTTCGATGGAGCTTGGAGGAAATGCACCGTCGATTGTGTTTGATGATGCAGATTTAGAACTCGCTGTAGATGGGGTCATTGCATCGAAGTTTCGTAATACAGGCCAAGCGTGTATCTCGGCAAATCGTATTTATGTACATGATGCGATTTATGATGCCTTTGCAGAAAAGCTTGCTGCAAAAGTTAAAGCATTAAAAGTGGGCAATGGTTTAGAAGCAGGTGTGGTACAGGGTCCACTGATTGATGCGAATGCGGTACAAAAAGTGGAGTCGCATATTGCCAATGCAATTGAACATGGGGCATCTGTGGTGTGTGGGGGTAAGCGTAGCGAATTGGGTGGCTTCTTCTTTGAGCCGACAGTGCTTACTAACGTTACCAAAGATATGGTGATTGCACATGATGAGACCTTTGGACCTGTTGCACCTTTGATTCGTTTTAGCTCAGAACAAGAGGTCATTGCTCAAGCCAATGACAGTGAATTTGGTCTAGCCGCTTACCTGTATAGCCAAAATTCAGCACGGGTATGGCGCACATCTGAAGCGTTAGAAGCAGGCATGATCGGGATTAATACAGGCTTAATTTCCAATGAAGTTGCGCCATTTGGTGGTGTGAAGCAAAGTGGTTTAGGCCGTGAAGGTTCGCATTATGGAATCGATGAATTTCTTGAAATGAAATACATGTGTTGGGATGGATTGTACACAGAGTAAATACAGCGTCAATTAGGCATATATCTACTATTGGGCTGTTTCATCTTTGTTCAGAATGCATGAAACAGTCGATGCAAGATGCACAGACGGCAAAACAATAAAAGCAAGTCATACAGTATTTCGAGGAAGGAAATACAGGAGTCATAGAATGAAGATTATCGGTATTGATCAACTGATTTACGGCGCGAATGATCTCAATGCTGCCATAAAATTTATGCAGGATTTTGGTTTAAAAGAAGTACTCCATCATGATGAGGGTCATTATTTCGAAACTTTGGATGGGAGTGGGATTTTGGTTGCAGAAGCGGATCACCCCCAATTACCACCCAAACTCGCGTCTATTACTCAATTGCGAAAAATGGTCTATGGCGTTGCTGATCAAGCCACTTTAGATGCAATCTATACTGAACTTAGCCGTGATCGTCACGTGAAAATACTTGATCAAGGTGCACTTGAGACAGTCGATGATGCAGGTATCACTATTGGTTTTCAAATTTCGATCCGCCGTGAACTTGATCTTCCTGTAGAAAAAATTAATGCACCAGGGGCCCCCCATCAACGTGCCTACAATCAACTTGGTGTGGATCAAACCATTCAAATACAACCGCGTACCATTGCACATACTGCGATTTTTGTCCCAGATGTTATAAAAGCTGAGCAATTTTATGTGCAGCGCTTAGGTTTTCGCGTCAGTGATCGTTTAGGTGGTGGACCCTTTTTACGTGCAGGTGGTACAACAGATCATCACACCATGTTCTTGATTCAAGCACCTGAGCATATTAAAGGTGTAGAGCACATCTCATTTCACCTCTCTGGGCCAAGTGAATTAATGTTGGCAGGTCAACGTTTCCAAAAAGCAGGACATGAAAGCTTTTGGGGGCCAGGGCGTCATGGTTTAGGATCAAATTGGTTTTGGTACTTTGATGGACCTTTAGGTTGTCGTTTTGAATATGACGCGGATATGGACCAGCTTGATGAAAGTTGGATTCCACGTGAGCTCGATTTGCATGAAGATAATGCACAGGCTTATCTACTTGAATTTCGTCAGCAAAATTGGGCGCCATTCAATGGCCCAGCAAAAAAAGCCGGTTAATTTTCAGCATTGGTCTAAAACACATGAATAGCCCAGCAAACCATATCTAAACCTAGCCAGGCAAAAATAAAAATAAGGAGAACACCCTATGTTTAAATACATTCAGGTGACAGCAGGAAGCGATGAGGAATACGTAGACCACTTATGTGATCGCGTAGAAGAAAGCCTTAATAATGGTTACTTACCCATTGATATTTTTAATGATGAAGCTGTATTTCGTGCGGAAATGGAGCGAATTTATACCCGAAATTGGATTTTTATTGCACATGAAACTGAAATTCCAAATTCTGGTGATTATGTATTACGCCGTTTGGGATTAGATAAAGTCATTGTAACGCGGGACAGTGAAAATAAAATTAATGTCTTGCTCAATCATTGTCGTCATCGTGGCACTGAAGTCTGCCACAACGACCGTGGCAATGCGACCAGCTTTAAATGTCCTTACCATGGTTGGGTATATAAAAACAACGGTGACTGGATGGGTGCTCCACATATGAAAGATGCATATGGTGGAAAGTTAGATGCCAAAGCGTGGGGGTTACTGCGTGCAGCTAAGGTTGAAAGTTTATATGGTTTCATCTTTGCCTCATTGAATGAAGATGTACCAGATTTACGTGAATATTTAGGCGATACCGTGTGGGCACTGGATGCAATTTTTGGCATTCATCCAGATGGCGTAAAACTCCTCAAAGAACCCGAACGTTTTCAAGTCAAAGCAGATTGGAAGAGTGGGGCCGAAAATTTTTGTGGCGATGCGTATCATGTCAGTACAGCCCATATGTCTGCAGCAAGCTCTGGGTTTATTCCAAGTGTGAACCAAGTGAGCACCCATGCATCAGGCTATGACTTCGGCGATGGTAACAGTTTTATTGGTCATAATCTTTCCAGCATGATTGGTGTACCTTTACCCAACTGGGGGTATCCACCTGAATTGCAGGCACAGTTTGATTTATCAAAACTAGATGAAACACAAATTAAAATGATTCGAGATGTTCCACCAACCATTGGTACGATTTTCCCGAACTTTAGTTATATGCGTTTGCCTCATCCACCAGCGCCAGGTGAGATGCCAATTCCATTTACCAATATTCGTATGTGGCAGCCGGTTGCTCCTGGGGTGATGGAGCTGTGGAATTATGAATTTGAATTTAGCTTTGTCTCTGAACATTATGCTGAACAGGCCTATGCAGCAGGTCAATACGCCTTTGGCTCTGGGGGTATTTTTGAGG
>CAVBYE010000063.1:0-14512 GCA_963599285.1 Bacteroidaceae bacterium
TTGGCTCAAGGTATTGGCTGGCATCGAGCAGATATTCGCTGCTATGACCGGCTTGATCGAGTAAGCTGATTTTAAGTAAAGGCAGAGGCAGACTACGTGAATAGCCATTCACCAAGGCCCCTTGGAACTGTGTCTTTTGAGTTTGGGCAGACAGTTTGAGCTGTTGCACCTGAATATGCGCATAACGTTCATTTAAACTTTCACAACTGACCAAGACGCAGAGTGCTTCAAAAGTTTGATTGAGGATCGGATGGCGTTGCACAAAGTGTGGATTAAACCACAACATCTGTAAGCTTAAGAACATAAACAACACCAGATTAATCAGCCCCCAAAGCAAATAATAGCCTAGGCCATGCTTGGGTTCAGAAGGCACGACTTTTTCGGCAAAAGGTTGCTGAGGAAAAGTGGTGACCGGTTCATGAATAAAGTAGTTTAAGTTATTCAGATAGGTCTTGAGATCAATATTGGAGTTTTCAACTTTACGTTCAAAGATGTCTAACACATGAGTTTGATGGCTTGGTGCAGGTTGAACGTCATCCTGCGGGTTTTCCTCAACCACTGGCACTTCAGCAGCCTGCACTAGACTAGGTTTACTGATCAGTGAAGACAGTGCATTAAAATGTGTATTACATTTAGCACAACAAACCATGCCCTGTGCAACAGTCAGCTGTGCGACAGAGACATAATAAATGGTTGAACATTCAGGGCATTGGGTTTGTTTTTGACTCATAACTTCAAGCAGCTACTTAGTGTGGCTGGCGTTTACCCGAAATACGGCACCAGTATTCATCACGTTTTTCAACTTCTAATATATCAAAGAATTCAGCATAAACGTTAGAAACATCAGTTACTTGCTCATCAATTACGCCTGCAAGTGCAAACTCACCTTCAGGTTTAACTAAAGTGGCAAACTGCGGCGCAAGCATCATCAGTGGACCAGCTAAGATATTAGCGACAAAAACGTCTGCTTTTTGATCTTTTAAAGTTTCATTAAATTCATCAGGTAAGCCAACATACAAGTTTTCCGCTACACCATTTAAAGCCGCATTTTGTTCAGTGGCCAATACTGCTTGTGGGTCAATATCGGTCGCATAAACTTTTTTGGCACCCAATAATAAGGCAGCTACACCTAAAATACCTGAACCACAACCATAGTCGATCACGATTTTATCTTTGACATCCGTTTTGCCTAACCACTGTAAGCACAGGAAGGTGGATGCATGGTTACCAGTACCAAAAGCTAAGCCTGGATCAAGCTTTAAATTCACCGCATTCGCATCAGGAGGCGTCATCCATTCAGGCACAATCCAGAAGTTGTCTGAAATTTGGATGGGTTCATAAGCATCCATCCAAGTACGTTCCCAGGCTTGATCTTCCATAAAGGCATGGCGTAATGGTGCATCGGGTAGCTGTGCGGTAATGAAAGTGATGAGTGCATCAACATCAATTTCTTCGTCTTCTTCTTGTGCATAGATACCGGTCACAATGACTTTATTCCAAAGCGGTGTTTCCCCTGGAAGTGGCTCAAGTAAATCTTGGTTTTCAGCATCATCTAAGGTTACGCTCACCGCACCTAATGAACCAAGGAGCGTTTCAGTAAAATCAACTTGGGCTTGATCAACAGTAATATGAATTTGTAACCACTTCACAGCAATAACCTAATAATCTTTTGCAAAGTAATAGTGTAGCGGAACTCGAGGTCAAAGGCATATAGCGTTAAGCGGATTTCGACAAATAAAGCAGACGAAGATGCACTTCTCCCCAAAAGCGCTGCATTTTCGCTGTGCTATGTTGCTGCATAGCACTCTATTCGATTTTATTCATTCTACAGAAGCAGACGCTAGATGAGCCAAGCGCAACGAAATCTATACGGCAGGCGTGGCAGGATCACATATTTTTCATCGGCTAATTCTCTGTATTTCAATCAAAAACTCAGAGAAAATGCCTAAATTTCTGCTCTGCACAAGAAAACAACGTCACGCTGTAAATTAAGCTGGGTTTTTGCTATAATCTTCGGCTACTCTTTTTATCTCTCTAATACCACTATGCATTATCCTAAAGTATACGATGTCATTGTTATCGGTGGCGGTCACGCAGGTACGGAAGCAGCATTGGCTGCAGCGCGTATGGGTCGACAGACTTTACTCTTAACTCATAACATTGAGACTTTGGGGCAGATGAGCTGTAACCCAGCGATTGGTGGTATTGGTAAATCACACTTAGTCCGTGAAATTGATGCTTTAGGCGGTGCGATGGCATTGGCTGCCGACAAAGGCGGTATTCAATTCCGTATTCTCAACTCACGTAAAGGTGCAGCAGTACGTGCAACACGTGCCCAAGCTGACCGTGTACGCTTTAAAGCTGCAATTCGTGAAACCTTAGAAAACCAAGCGAATTTGGATATTTTCCAACAAGCAGCAGATGACCTGATTGTTGAAGGCGATACCGTGAAAGGTGTTGTCACGCAAATGGGTATTCGCTTTGATGCGAAAACCGTTGTGTTAACGACAGGTACCTTCTTAGGTGGTGTGATTCACGTGGGTCTAGAGAAATCTAGCGGTGGTCGTGCGGGTGATCCTCCTTCAATTTCGTTGGCTGCGCGCTTACGTGAATTGAACTTACCGGTAGGTCGTCTAAAAACCGGTACACCACCACGTATTGATGCACGTTCAGTCGACTTCTCTGTGATGACAGCACAGCCGGGTGATTTCCCATCACCGACCATGTCATTTATGGGTGATGCATCGATGCACCCTGAACAAGTCAACTGCTACATCACGCATACCAATGAGCGTACACACGAGATTATTCGTGGTGGCTTAGATCGTTCACCAATGTATACCGGTGTGATTGAAGGTGTTGGTCCACGTTACTGCCCATCTATTGAAGATAAAATTCATAAATTTGCGGATAAAGACTCACACCAAGTCTTCCTAGAGCCTGAAGGCTTAGATACACACGAGCTGTATCCAAACGGTATTTCAACATCATTGCCATTTGATGTGCAGTTTGAATTGGTGCGCTCAATCCGTGGTATGGAAAATGCACATATTCTGCGTCCGGGTTATGCGATTGAATACGATTACTTTAACCCACAAGCATTGAAGTTCTCTTTAGAAACCAAAGCGATTAATAACTTGTACTTTGCCGGTCAAATTAACGGTACAACCGGTTATGAAGAAGCCGGTGCACAAGGTTTACTTGCAGGTCTAAATGCGGCACGCCGTGCATGGGATCAAGAGCAATGGACACCAAAACGTGACGAAGCGTACATGGGTGTACTTGTAGATGACTTAATCACACTAGGGACTAAAGAACCGTACCGTATGTTCACCTCACGTGCGGAATACCGTTTGATGCTGCGTGAAGACAATGCAGACCAACGTTTAACTGCAATTGGTCGTGAGCTAGGTCTAGTTGATGATGCACGTTGGGATTCGTTCTGCCAAAAAATGGAAGCTGTAGAGACTGAAAAAGGTCGCCTACAACATCTTTGGGCTGCACCAAACAATGCTTTAGGTAAAAAGTTTGTGGAACTCACAGGCGATGATTTATCTAAAGAAACCAATGCGATTGATTTATTAAAACGCCCAAATATTAATTTCTCACAAATTGCAGAAATCACAGGTTCTGAGGTTTCTCCATTTGTAGGTGAGCAAATTGAAATTGCGGTGAAATATGCCGGTTATATCAACCGTCAGCAAGAAGACGTTGCGCAAATGAAGCGTTTGGAAGAAACCAAGATCCCTGCTGACTTTGATTATGACGCAGTTTCAGGTTTATCTCGTGAAATTACTTTGAAACTCAAAGATGTACGTCCTGAAACACTTGCGCAAGCAGGTCGTATTCCAGGGGTAACACCTGCTGCAGTGCAATTGGTCATGATTACAATTCGTAAAAATGGTCAAGCGAAAAAATCTGCATAAGTGATTAAACGCAAAGAGCCCGCCCTGTGCGGGCTTTTTTTATGGCAATTATTTTTAACAATCATGTCATAGTAAAAAACTTTCTAAATCTTAAGCATTTGTTTTTAAAATAAAAAAAATATTTAAAAACATGCATAAGAATATACATTGGGATTTTAAGTTGGGTTGTTGTGTGAATTGTGAGCAAATTTACATTTTTATCCGACTTATGTCGGCTATGGAACATCCAAAATAGCACTCAGAATGAGGGCCGATTTGAATGCACTGTTTTGGATGGAGATCCCACATGGCACATACACCAATAAAAATTCAAAAGTTCCTGATTGTATTTTTGTGTTTCTGGGTCGCGTTTTTTGAAGGCTACGACTTACAAGCACCAGGCATTGCGGCCAAAGGGATTGCAGCAAGCTTTATGTTAGACCAAGTGCAAATGGGCTATGTGTTTAGTCTCGGTGTATTTGGGATGTTATTTGGTGCATTCTTTGGCGGACGTGTTGCCGATTACCTCGGTCAGAAAAAAGTCTTAATGTTGTCGATTGCCATCTTTGGTGTATTCATGTCGATCACCGCCATTGCACCTAATGTTGAAGTCCTCTATTTTGCACGCTTTTTCACGGGTTTAGGCTTAGGTGCGGCAATGCCAACGATGATCTCTGTGGTTGGGGATGAAGCGACTGAACAAAACCGCGGTAAGCTCAATAGCCTCATGTACTGTGGTTTACCCGTAGGGGCCATTTTTGTGGCAGGCTTGGCCATGTTATTGCCTGAGATCCAATGGCAAACGCTATTTTTAATTGGGGGATTAACGCCTTTATTGCTTATTCCATTCATGGCGTTCATTTTAAAGGACAAACCGAAAGCTCAAATCGAGACAGCCGTGCAGCAAGACGCTGTACCTAGCATGAACCAAGTGTTGTTTAAACAGCAACAATATAAAGCAACGCTTCCACTCTGGGTGGGTTTCTTCTTTACCTTAATGATTAACTATATTCTGATTAGCTGGTTACCCAACCTCCTGATGGAGCAAGGTTTAGAGCGCCAACAAGCTTTCTTGGTGATGCTAGTGTTTCAAGTAGGTGCAGTGATTGGCACCTTAGGTTTAGGTTACCTGTTGGATCGCTTAAAACTTTGGCAAATGGCGATGATTATCTATAGTGGTTTATTTATCGCGCTCTCAATGTTGTTTACCACCACTTCTATTCCATTGTTAATTGTTGCCGGCGTAATGGGGGGGATGTTCTCTACCGGTGGTCAATCCATCCTATATGGCATTTCTCCGATCTTCTATCATGGTACCGGTAAGGTAACGGGTGTAGGCAGTGCCATTTCATTGGGGCGCTTAGGTGCAATGACTGGACCGTTATTAACAGGCAAAATTTTAGCTTTAGGCCTAGGGACAACCGGTATTTTAATGGCCAGTTTACCTGCAGTTGTGGTTTCTGCGGTGGCAGTTACTGCACTGTCACGCTACAAAGCGACACAAAAGTAAGCACAACTTGGCATTCAAGCGAGGCAGCATCAGCTGCCTTTTTGCGATCTATATCTGCAAAATTCCTAAATCAAGATAGGAATATACTCAGCAAAAATGAATATTTCTCAAATGGTGTGCGGGGTTTTATAGTCAAGCTACACACCATAATCAGAAGGAAAAGAGCATGACACTGAAGATGATTCGTTATAATCGGGCAGAACTTGCATGTGTCAGCATGTAAGTCGTCAGCTGAGGCACTGCAAGCAAGGGTTGGGGAATTGGCATACAAATTGCTACAGTTAAATAAAAAAACTCAATATAAGTCACAATAAAAACATAATAACAAATTATAGAGTCCCAAATTTGGGACTCTTTTTTATTTCTCTTCTGATTCTTGAGCAATAACATCTCGCTCATACACAGCATCTGCAACTTCTTGAGGCTCAATTTGTAGCAACTTCGAGCCAAAGCCACGTAGCCACCAAACCAGTTGTGAAGTGAAGGGCACATCGGCCACCACCTGAAACAGATTGTCGGTGAAGCGATGAATCACCTGATCACGACTTAAACGGCTTTCCTCAAAAAAGGCAATTGAGCTTGCATTCATGGTTAATTTTAATTCAATATTTTGAGTAGGTTTTTGATAGTCAACGCGAAAACCAAGTGCACCTGATTCGATGTAGCGATCTAAATGAAAATCATTTGGGTGCAAAGTTTGTGCATTAAGTACTTTTGCTGCCCTAAAACGGTGCAATGCAAAGGTCTGAATATCGGTTTTATCGGCACGGGTACAGATCAAATACAAAACTGCACCCTTTTGAACAAGGGCCAAGGGATTCAAAATATAGGTCTTGGCTGCTGCACTAGGACTACGTCCTTGGTAAATACATTCCAATTGTTTGTCTTGCAGCAGTGCTTCATAAATATTTTGCTGTGCATCTTGATCAAGCACAGGGGGAATCAACGGTTGGCTCGCAGGAATAATCCGCACACGATTGAGCCACTGCTTTACATTGTTTTGTTCAGTTAAACTGCGACGTGCCAATTCAAACCAAGGATGCATTTCAGCAATGAGTGTGGGTGGAAGCAAATGTTGCAAATATTCTTCCACCATCATAAAGGTCACCGCCTGCGAACTGGTCATATGCGGCAAGCTTTGGATCGGCGCATCAGCACGCCAACGCCAGCCCTGAGGCACGGTTTTGTTGCTTTCGATCGGAAAACGCTGGGCAATTTGGTTTAAATCGCGTTGAATAGTACGTAAGCTAATTTGAATGCCTTCACGCTCCAACTGCTGCTGTAACTCACGTGTTCCCATCCATTTCTTGCTCGATAAACGCGACAAAATTTGCCACTGGCGGTACAAACTGTTCGAGGTTTCTTTTTCTTGCGGAGCATTCATTTTTATCTGCTATAGCACAATCATTTATGTGGTAGTTTAAGGCGAAATCAAATAAATACCTGTATTTCGCTTTAAAAAATACTGAAATATCATCATCTTTGAGTCGAAAAATGAGCAAAAAGAACATTGCTAAGTTTTTGTACTCTTGAGTAAGATGAATATAGAAAATAAATGAAAAAATCAATCATGGCATTGATTTTGCTTACATATATACACAATAGATAACAAATATATAAGAGAGGGTTTATATCATGTTAAAAGAGACTAACGACAGCGTTGAAGGTATTGCTAAAGAACATAAGCAACCTGCAACCATACAAGATGCGAAACGTACACAGGTGCAAGCCCATTATTTGTTTCAACAATTGAAATCTGAGTTTTTCAATGAGTTACGTGATGACCAGAGTATGTCAGGCGAAGTATGCGCCAAAATCGAGCATTGGTTGTCACAATATCACCTCGATGAGCTCAAAGGCTTAAATGAGGCAGCCAAAGCCCATTTTCTGTATGAAGGCATTACCTTTACTGTCTATGGTGAAGATGAAGGAATCGAGCGTACGATTCCGTTTGATGTGATTCCACGTGTCATTGCCAAACAACAATGGAATAAAATTGCCTTAGGTTCAGCACAACGTGTACGTGCATTGAATCTATTTTTACATGATATTTACCATGATCAAGAAATCTTAAAGGCGGGTATTGTCCCGGCACAGCAAGTGTTGAGCCATGAGGCGTATCAGCCGCATATGCTTAACCATAATCTTAAAGGCGGTATTTATAGTCAAATTAGTGGTATCGATATTATTCGTGACCGCCAAGGCGAGTTCTATGTCCTTGAAGACAACTTACGTACCCCATCTGGCGTATCCTACATGTTGGAAAGCCGTAAGATCAGCCAAGAGCTGATGCCAGACTTATGTCAACAAACCAATATTTTAGGGATTGAACAATATCCGAAATTGTTGCGTCAAATCTTAGCGGAAAGCGCAAATGTGGATAATCCATTTATCGTGGTATTAACACCAGGGCGTTATAACAGTGCATATTACGAGCATTCGTTCTTGGCCCGTGAAATGGATGTGCCACTCGTGTCAGCACGTGACTTGTATGTAGAGAATAATACAGTGTATGCACGTACCATTCGTGGTCGTCAACGTGTTGATGTGATTTACCGCCGTGTCGATGATGCCTTCTTAGATCCATTATGTTTCAAACCAGACAGCACTTTAGGTGTACCGGGATTAATGTCAGCGTATTTGGCACAAAATGTCGTGATTACCAATGCCCCAGGCACCGGTGTTGCGGATGATAAATCAATTTATCCATATGTGGATAAAATGATTGAATACTACTTGGGTGAAAAAGCCATTCTTAAAAACGTGCCAACCTATCAGTGCCGTGAAAAACAATCTTTGGATTATGTATTAGAAAACTTAGAAAAATTAGTGGTAAAAGAAGCGCAAGGCTCTGGCGGTTACGGCATGCTGATTGGCCCGCAAGCATCCCCTAAAGAAATTGCAGAATTCCGTCATAAATTATTGGCAACGCCACATGCCTATATTGCACAGCCAACCTTAGAGCTGTCGGTGTGCCCAACGCTAACGGACAGCGGTATGGCAGAACGTCATATTGACTTACGTCCATTTGTACTCAGTTCACCAGAACGCACCGAAATTGTGCCAGGTGGCTTAACACGTGTTGCAATGCAACCCGGCTCTTTGGTGGTGAACTCATCACAAGGCGGCGGCATTAAAGACACTTGGGTTGTAGATGCATTACATTCTTAAGTACAACACACAACAATAAGGGGGAAATCATGATTTTATTAAGTAGTAATGCACAGCAAATTTTTTGGTTAGGTCGTTATTTAACACGTGTACAGTATTTGTGTGGCCAATTTCCATTTGAAGATGATCAAGTGGCACGCCGCTATGCCAATGCCTTTGCATTGCCAGCGCACGATGCGGCATCTTTAAATGCCTTAGTGCAAGATTCTCAACAATCAGCATCATTTGATCAGCAATACCAATATGCCACAGACAACATTCAGGATTTGCGTGGTGTTTTATCATCACGTAGTTATGCTGAACTGAATCAATTGATCAAAACAGCCAATAGCAATAAAACCTATATTTGTGATGTGATTGGAGAATGTCACGACATTTTAGAAGCAGAATCACAAGACATTTTCTTGTTCTTTGTGCTCGGTCAAAACGTTGAACAACTCGATCGTCAACTGCGTTTAGAACAAGACACTGAACAGACCCTCAATGATATTGAAAAAGTGGTCGACTTATTAAGTCATTTGGGTTGGGAACAATTGCGCTCGGCATGGGCACAATTGCAACTGTTACCTAATAGCATTAATTTCTATCGTTTTAGTGACCGTATTCAACAGCTATTTGAGGTTGATGTATGAAATTGATGATTAATCATCAAACCCACTATCACTACACGGATGCTGTACATAACAGCATCCAAGCGATTCGTATGTCACCTTCATCCAATACGCACCAACAGGTGCAGTATTGGGATGTGAGCGTACCTGGTGAAAAAGTACTGCAACAAGACGCCTTTGGTAATGTCACCATTACCAGCTCGCAACGTTTTGGCTATCAACAGATGTCCATTATGGCGCAGGGGATTATTGAGATTCAGACTGAAACTGAACATATGCCACATCATGGTATGCATCCGAGTATTTTCTTACAACAGACAGAGACGACACACTGTAGTCTAGAAATGTTGGAGTTTGCCAAACATCATGTGCGTATACCATGCCGTCAGCAGTTGATTCATTTGGCAGGGGCAATTCTTGATCACATGCCGTATATTCCGTTAACCACATCGGTATTGACCTCTGCACCGCAAGCCTTTGTGCAGCGTAAAGGGGTGTGTCAAGACCATAGTCATGTGTTCATTGCCATGTGCCGTGCATTAGGTTTACCGGCACGTTATGTATCTGGTTATTTATTTGTACCAAATTCATCTCATCTTGCCAGCCATGCATGGGCTGAGGTATTTTTAGACAACCATTGGTATAGCTTTGATGTGAGTAATCAGATTTTTACGCCAAGTTCACATATTTATGTGGCTGTAGGGCGTGATTATTGGGATGTTGCACCCGTACGGGGCGTAAGAGCACAAGGTGGTATAGAAAGCATGCATTCGATTGTACAAGTATTGGCATGTTAAATAGATTAAAAAGAATACAGGAGGGGTCATGACTTATTGTTGTGCGCTACGTTTAAAAAAAGGATTAATTTTTATTAGTGATACACGAACCAACGCGGGCATTGACCATATTTCAGTGTTTCGTAAGTTGTATACCTTTGGTATTGAAGGTGAACGTTTTATTGCGATTCAAGCTGCAGGGAATTTAGCCACAACACAAGCTGTCATTGGACATTTAAAAAACCAATTAGAACTCAATCAAGAACCCAATCTCAACAGTGTAAACACCATGTTTGAAGCGGCCGAGTTGGTAGGTAACTTGGTCAAAAAAGTCATTCATAATGTGGCACCTAAGGCGGAAGACCAAAGCACGTACTACTGTAGTTTGCTGTTAGGTGGCCAAATTGGTGGCCAAGAAATGCAGCTCTATAATATTTATTCGCAGGGCAACTTTATTTGTGCGACCAAAGATACGCCATTTTTCCAAATTGGAGAAAGTAAGTATGGTAAGCCAATTTTAGACCGTGCTTTAAGCTATGATATGCCCTTAAATGAAGCATTACGCTGTAGTCTAATTTCGTTTGATTCCACTTTACGTTCAAATGTTTCGGTTGGATTACCTTTAGATAGCTTGGTATATAATATTGATAGTTTACATATTCCTGTAGGCAAGCGCATTTATGAAGAAGATCCTTACTTTACTTCAATTAGTAAACAGTGGTCGGAAACCCTACGCAAAGGTTTACATGAATTGCCTACGCCCACTGAAGACTACTTAGGATGAGCCTATGTTTCAACTGTGTTATGCCAGTCAGGCCAATTTCCAAACTGAGGAATTTGCAGTTCTGACCGATATTTTATCGGAAGCACGACAATTTAACGCAGCACACAACATTACAGGGGTCTTATTTTTCGCCGATGGCTACTTTTTTCAGTGTTTAGAAGGCGAAGAGGCACAGGTTCGTGATTTATTTGCGCGAATTGCCTTAGATTCACGGCATCAACAGGTGCAGTTGTTGCAAGTACAAGAGATTGTTACACCGCATTTTCAAGACTGGGCCATGAAGTTTGTAGGACGCAATAGTCAAGTGAAACAGTTGTTTTTAAGTTGGGACTATATGCAATTTTGCCCGCTACAACTGAGTGCACTACAGCTTGATGCTTTCTTGCAACTTTTGTATGCCAGTGAACATCATCCATTTGCGGCATAAAAAAAGCCCCAATGTTGGGGCTTTTTTGAGTTTAAATGACTTGACGTTTTGGACGTGTAGTCAAACGACACAGCAGCTCATAGCCGATTGTGCCATTGGCAGTAGCCACATCATCGACCAAGCGTTGTGCTCCCCACAGCTCAACCTCTTGACCAATCTGCGCACTCAGGCCAGTCACATCTATGGCAATCATGTCCATAGCAACACGACCTACAACCTGACAGCGTTTCCCATTCAGCACAACATGGTTCGACTGTTGATACGCACGTGGGTAACCATCGCCATAGCCAATCGAGACAATGGCAAGCTGCATCTCATGCGGAGCAATAAAACCTGAACCATAGCCCACGGCTTCACCCGCACGAATGTTGTTCAGGGTCATGATGGATGCTGTAAAGGTCATCACCGGTTGAAGGTCTAAATCATGCACGCTTTGATCTGCAAAAGGTGTGGCACCATATAACATAATCCCTGGACGCACATAGTCAAAATGCAATTCAGGATATTTATAGATGGCAGCTGAGTTACAGCAAGAGGCTAATAATGGGGCACAGTCGCGTTTAATGTCTAAAAATTGACGAATTTGCTCGTCATTAAGCGCATGTTCAGCATCGGCATTGGCAAAATGCATGGCCAATACACAGGTAAAACCAGCTGCTTTTAAAGTATGAATCACATCTTTAATGACATCAATTTTAAAGCCTAAACGGTTCATCCCACTATTGAGCTTTACCCACACTTTTAGGCCTTGGGCAATATAGGCTGCTTTGTGAGCCAATAACCATTCGACTTGTTCAGCATAATGCACCACCACTTCAAGTTGATGCTGCAAGACCAGTTGCATTTCATCTGCTGAAAATACACCTTCAATCAGGGTAATGGGATGTTGGTCGCCCAATGCTCGAATTTCAAGTGCTTCTTGTAAGCATGCGACACCAAATGCATCGGTGTCCTGTAAGGCTGCTAAGCAGTCTTTAACGCCATGTCCATAGGCATTGGCCTTCACCATACTGACCACTTTGGCCGTTGGGGCAAGTTGTTTGACACGGTTTAAATTATATTGCAGTGCTTTGCTGTCAATATAAACTGTTGCTTGGCGCACCGTTAAGGACTCCTATGATAAACGCGGCGAATTACTCTTCGTCGTTATATTGGTTATAGTATTCAGGCGAAAGATTACTAAAGCGGGTGTACTGACCTTCAAAAGCAAGACGAACTGTACCAATCGGACCATTACGCTGTTTGCCAATAATAATTTCTGCTGTGCCTGCTTCTTTGGATTCCTTATTGTAGACCTCATCACGGTAAATAAACATGATTAAGTCCGCATCTTGTTCAATCGCACCCGATTCACGTAAATCTGACATCACCGGACGTTTATTGGGACGGTTCTCAAGGGAACGGTTGAGCTGTGACAGGGCAATGACAGGACACTGCATTTCTTTGGCTAAGGCTTTTAAGCTACGTGAAATTTCTGAAATCTCACCGACACGGTTATCGCCCATGCCTGGAACTTTCATGAGCTGTAAATAATCGACCATGATACAGCCGAGCTTACCGCCATGTTGTTTGGCAATACGACGCGCACGTGCACGTAACTCTGTTGGGGGCAGTGCAGATGAGTCATCAATATACAAGTGCTTTTCTTGGAGTTGTAAAATTGTACCGGTGACTTTTGACCACTCATCGCCGCTTAAGTTACCTGAGCGCAAGTGACCTTGATGTACTTTGCCATAGGCAGAAATCAAACGCATGGCGATCGAGTCAGCAGGCATCTCCATGGAAAATACCAAAGCAGGTAAGTCACAGTTAAACAGTACACTTTCGACCAAGTTCATGGCAAAGGTGGTTTTACCCATAGACGGACGGGCTGCAACAATAATTAAGTCCCCAGACTGCATACCTGAAGTTTTATTGTCCAATTCCACAAAGCCTGTGGTCAGACCCGTGATGTTCCCTTCCATTTTGGAGAGTTCATCGAGTTTATCGAATACGTCTGCAACGACCGCAGAAATGGCTTTGGGGCCTTGGGCCTTGGCATTATTGTTGTGTTGTTCTGCAATAGAGAAAATATTGGTTTCAGCTAAGTCTAAAATTTCAGAAACACTACGGCCTTTGGTGTCATAGGCATTTTGCAGAATTTCTGTGCTGACTTTAATCATGCTGCGTAAAGTCGAAAATTCTTTAATTTTATTGGCATAGGTTTCAAGGTTATAAAAACTTGACGGCGAATCTGCCATAAGTTGCATTAAATATTCTTCACCACCCACAGCATCAATTAAGTTCTGCTTGATCAGCCAGTCGTTGACTAAGACGGCGTCATAAGGTGAGCCTTCTTTGGCAAGTTTATCAATGGCGCGAAAAATGTATTTATGTCGGCTGGCATAAAAATCGTCTTCAACCAAAATATCACTTACTTGTTCATATGATTCCGCAACAGTCATAAGCGCTGCAAGTACAGCTTGTTCAATGGCTAAATTGTGCGGGGGAGTACGGAACTCTTTTAACTGTCCTGACTCTGATTTTTCGCTAGTGCGATTGAACGCAGCAGTGGCATTCGCCTGAGACATATAAAATCCTATAAACAGGGGTGGTACTGACAAAGAGCGATATTAACAAATATAAAGCGCACGCGCTGCTGGCTTTATAAATTTTACAGATAAAAAAAGAGCATGCGAAAGCATGCTCTTTTTTTTGGCAGAAATTACTCAGCTACGATAGTAACGAGAACTTCAGCTACAACATCATGGTGCAATTGGATTGCGATGTTGAATTCACCAGTGTTGCGAAGCGCACCATTTGGTAAACGAACTTCTGCACGGTCTACAACAAGACCAGCATTTGTTAACGCGTCAGCGATGTCACGAGTACCGATAGAACCGAATAGTTTACCTTCGTCGCCTGCTTTCGCAGTAATAACGATGTTCACTTCGTTCAATTGGTCAGCACGTGCTTGAGCAGCAGCTAAAATTTCAGCTTCTTCTTTCTCAAGTTCTGCACGACGAGCTTCAAAAGCAGCAGTGTTTGCTTCAGTTGCAGCAACAGCCTTAC
Source organism: Bacteroidaceae bacterium (assembly GCA_963599285.1). Lineage (GTDB taxonomy): Bacteria > Pseudomonadota > Gammaproteobacteria > Pseudomonadales > Moraxellaceae > Acinetobacter. The sequence goes on from CAVBYE010000063.1 coordinate 14,236, forward strand.
CTTGAGGGATAAGGAAGTTACGGCCGTAACCAGCTTTAACTGATACTTTATCGCCTAGTTTACCTAGGTTTTTAATGCGTTGTAATAAAATAATATCCACAGCTCAACCTCACTTATGATTGTCAGTGTAAGGGATCAACGATAAGTAGCGAGCTTGTTTGATAGCAAGCGCTAATTGACGTTGGTAACGAGCTTTAGTACCTGTAATACGGCTAGGAACAATCTTGCCGTTTTCAGTGATGTACTGTTTTAAAGTATCGATATCTTTGTAGTCGAT
>CAVBYE010000064.1:0-14368 GCA_963599285.1 Bacteroidaceae bacterium
GTATTCCGATGCCGATGCGCAAGCACAGCACGTCAAACAAGCCGATGAAGCAGTCTATATTGGTGAATCACCTGCGGCACAAAGTTATTTACAAGTTGAGCGTATCATTCAAGCGGCACTCGATACAGGCGCGCAAGCCATTCACCCAGGCTATGGCTTTTTATCAGAAAATGACCAATTTGCCGAAGCCTGCAAAAAAAATAATATCGTGTTTATTGGCCCGCCGGTTGAAGCGATTTTGGCGATGGGTCTTAAAGCGACCTCGAAAGCTTTAATGGAAAAAGCCGGCGTCCCCCTCACACCGGGTTATCACGGCAGCAATCAAGATGCCGAGTTTTTAAAACAACAAGCCGATGCCATTGGCTACCCAGTTTTAATTAAAGCCAGCGCCGGTGGTGGTGGTAAAGGCATGCGTTTAGTGGAACGCAGCGAAGACTTTTTAGCATCTTTGGCCTCATGTAAAAGCGAAGCCAAAGCCAGCTTTGCCAATGATGATGTACTCATCGAACGCTATGTGGTGCAACCGCGTCATATTGAAGTGCAAGTGTTTGGTGACACACATGGCAACTATGTGCATTTGTTTGAGCGTGATTGCTCGGTGCAACGTCGTCATCAAAAAGTTTTAGAAGAAGCACCTGCACCTAAAATGGCCGAGCCAAAACTCGAAGCCATGCGCCAAGCGGCCATTGATGCTGCCCGTGCCGTGAACTATGTGGGTGCAGGTACCGTTGAGTTTATCGTTGAACAAGATGGTACAGCGTATTTCATGGAAATGAACACGCGCTTACAGGTCGAACATCCTGTGACGGAAATGATCACAGGTCAAGACTTGGTTGAATGGCAACTGCGTGTCGCTTATGGCGAAGCACTGCCAAAACAGCAACATGAACTCAGCATTCACGGTCATGCTTTAGAGGCACGTGTTTATGCCGAAGAACCTGAAAAAGGCTTCTTACCTGCCATTGGTCAAATCCATTATTTAAGCTATCCAACACAAAATGCGCATGTGCGGGTCGATAGCGGCATTGTCGAAGGCGATGAAATTACCACCTACTATGACCCGATGATTGCCAAACTGATTGTGTGGGGTGAAAACCGTGAAGCCGCGCTCACACAAATGCATCATGCCTTAAGCCAATTCCATGTGGATGGTTTAGGCAACAATATTGCCTTTTTAGACCGTTTGGTGCGCTGTGAATCTTTTGCTAATGCACATTTAGATACCGGTCTGATTCAACGTGAAGAAGCATTTTTACTTGGCCCGCAGCCACACATCTCAGCTGAATTGGTGGTGTCTGCCGCACTCACTGAATTACTGTCGCGTTTTGCGAGCAATAAAACTGCCAATAATCCGGTGTGGCAAGCAGAAGCCTTATGGCGCGTGAATATTAACGCCCGTTATGCGGTAAAACTAAACATCAACGGCATTGAAAATGTGGTGCACTTTACCCCGCAAACGCACGGCTATATCGCAGAATACCAAGCGCAAAATTACAGTATTCAAGGTCAACTGCTTGATGCCCATCATGTCAAAATTGAACTCAATGGTCGTAAAACCAACTATGCCTTTAGCTTAAGCGACAGTGGCCTAACCGTGTATGACAATGGACAAAGCCATCATTTTGCTCATATTAAACCGAACTTTAATCACGAAGATGACAGCGCTGATGCAGGCAATTTAAAAGCACCAATGCCGGGGGTGATTACCCAAGTCTTGGTTCAACCCAATAGCCAAGTCAAAAAAGACGATGTGTTACTGACCTTAGAAGCCATGAAAATCGAATATTCGATTCGTGCACCGCAAGATGGCGTGGTGGCCGCAGCCTATTTCCAAAAAGGCGATCAAGTCAAAGCTGGTGATGAATTGGTGGAATTTGTGGCCTTGGAGGATGTGGCATGAGTGAATTTGTCAAAATCGTCGAGGTTGGGCCGCGCGACGGCCTGCAAAATGAAAAAACGCCATTAACCTTAAGCGATCGCAAAAATCTGATTTTAGATTTAATGCACACTGGCGTCAGTGCAATTGAAGTCGGCTCATGTGTATCCGCCAAATGGGTGCCGCAAATGGCGATGAGCGATCAACTCTTTGCTGAACTACCTAAAGACCCAAAAATTAGTTTTAGCTTGCTGACCCCCAATATCAAAGGTTTTGAGTCGGCTTTGGCGGTTGGCTGTCAAGAAGTTGCCGTGTTTACCGCAGCCTCAGAAAGCTTTACCCAAAAAAACATCAATTGCTCAATTCACGAAAGCTTTGCCAAATTTGCCGATATTTTTGCAGAAGCTCAGAAGCACAACATTAAAGTACGTGGTTATGTGTCGTGTATCGTGGATTGCCCTTATGAAGGTGCCATTGAGCCGAAAGTGGTAGCAGAGGTTACCGAGCGCTTGCTTGAAATGGGCTGCTATGAAGTATCTTTAGGCGAAACCATTGGTACCGCCACGCCGAACCGCGTGAAAAAAGTCTGGGATGCTTGTTTAGCTACCACCGATGCCAAACTTTTGGCAGGCCATTTTCATAATACCTATGGCATGGCGATTGCCAACATTTATCAATCGCTTGAACAAGGCATTCGTGTGTTTGATTCATCCATCGCAGGGCTTGGCGGCTGCCCGTATGCCAAAGGTGCATCAGGCAATGTCTCCACCGAAGATTTGTATTATTTACTTTCCAATATGGGCTTGAGTACCGGCATTAACGTGGATGCATTAATGCATGCGAGCCAAAAGATTAGCCAAGTATTACAGCGCAATAATCCATCCAATTATGCCAATGCCTATTGGCAACAGCGCTGCGCTTAAAGATCAAAGAGAACAACAATGAATAAAGTATACGCAAGTGCAGCCGAGGCGCTGCAAGATGTGGTCAAGGATGGACAAACCTTGGCAGTAGGTGGTTTTGGCTTATGTGGTATTCCTGAAGCCTTAATTGCGGCCTTAAAAAATACTGGGGTAAAAAACTTAACCTGTATTTCCAATAATGCCGGTGTGGATGGTTTTGGTTTAGGTCTGTTGCTTGAAACCAAACAAATCAAAAAAATGATTGCCTCTTATGTGGGTGAAAATAAAGAATTTGAACGACAATTTTTAAGTGGTGAGTTAGAAGTAGAACTCACCCCACAAGGCACTTTAGCAGAAAAACTACGTGCAGGCGGCGCAGGTATTCCGGCCTTTTTCACTGCAACGGGCGTGGGCACTTTAATTGCCGAAGGCAAAGAACTGCGTGAATTTAACGGTAAAGATTATATTTTAGAACATGCTTTAACTGCCGATGTCGCTTTAGTGAAAGCCTATAAAGCGGATAAAGCAGGTAACTTAATTTTCCGTAAAACCGCGCAGAACTTTAATCCGGTGTGTGCCACCGCTGCCAAAGTCTGCATTGCAGAAGTGGAAGAGATTGTTGAGATTGGCGCTTTAGATCCGGATGAGATTCATCTACCCGGCATTTATGTGCAGCGCATTATTTTAAATGCCACCCCTGAAAAGCGCATCGAACAACTGACCCTAAAAGTGGAGGCTTAAACATGGCTTGGACACGTAATGAAATGGCGCAGCGCGCTGCTTTAGAGTTAGAAGATGGCTTTTATGTCAATTTAGGCATTGGCCTACCGACCTTGGTCGCCAATTATATTCCTGAAGATATGAATGTTTGGCTGCAATCTGAAAATGGATTACTTGGCATTGGCGAGTTTCCAACAGAAACCACCGTAGATGCCGATTTAATTAATGCCGGCAAACAAACCGTTACCGCACGCAAAGGTGCAGCCTTTTTCTCGAGTGCCGACTCTTTTGCCATGATTCGTGGCGGTCATGTCAACATTGCCATTTTAGGTGCCATGGAAGTCTCACAAACTGGTGATTTGGCCAATTGGATGATTCCGGGTAAAAAAGTCAAAGGCATGGGCGGTGCCATGGATTTGGTCGCAGGGGTACAAAAAGTCGTGGTGCTGATGGAACACAGTGCTAAAGATGGCACACCCAAAATTGTCGAGCAATGTGCCCTGCCTTTAACCGGTAAAGGCGTGGTACATCGCATTATCACCGACCTTGGCGTAATGGATGTCACACCTGAAGGCATCAAACTCGTGGAACTGGCTAAAGACGTGACTTTAGATGAGATTCAAAGCGTGACCGGCGTCAAACTGATTGCTTAAGCCTTCACACGTCTTTAAGCCCTTTAAAACAACTGCTTTTAAAGGGCTTTTTTAATAAAAAAAATCATCATGGAATATCAAGATGCAACAACAAAATTTTATGCAGCGCTTTGCGCTTCGGGTCAGTGATTGGTCAGAGAAATGGTTTCCTGATTCCTATATTTTCGCACTCCTTGGCGTGATTATCGTCGCTTTAGCCGCCATTTTTATGGGGGCTCCGGTGCAGGCCGTGGCGCTTTCTTTTGGCGATGGTTTTTGGAGTCTGATTCCCTTCACCTTACAAATGTGTATGCTGATTGTGGTGGGTTATGTGGTGTCGGTATCTAAACCTGTGCAAGCCTTGATTGGTTTGATGGCACGCCTCCCCCATTCAGGTCGTGGTGCGATTGTGTTAGTGGCAACCGTCAGTCTACTGATTTCCTTGGTCAATTGGGCCATGAGTACCGTACTTACCGCCCTATTGGTGATTGCCTTAGCCAAACGCAAAGAACTCAATATGGACTACCGTGCAGCGGCAGCAGCAGCCATTATTGGTATGGGAGCCACATGGGCACTCGGCATCAGCTCATCTGCGGCGCAGCTACAAGCCAATAAAGCCAGCCTGCCTGAACCGATTTACAATTTAACTGGTGTAATTCCATTTACCGAAACCATTTTTCTACCGCAATCCATGATCATGACCGCAGTGCTGATTATTGCCTCCATTGCCATCGCATTTTGGTCGGCACCCAAAGGTCAACATATTAAAACCATAGATCAATTTGATATTCAGCTCGATCAAGAAAACGTGGTTGATGCACAAGCACCGAAACGCCCCGGCGATTGGTTAGAAAACTCACCCTTATTAAGCATTGTGATTGTGGTGCTCGGAGCACTGTGGATGCTGAATGAATTTAGCCAAAAAAATCCAATCTTGGCGATTTCGAGTCTTAATACCTACAATTTTATCTTTTTAATGTTGGGTATCGCATTGCACGGGACGCCACGTAATTTTTTAAATGCGGTCAGTCAAGCTGTACCAGCCATTAGTGGTGTGCTCATTCAATTCCCACTATATGGCAGCATTGCTTTTATGATGACCAATGCCTATAACGCGCAAGACTTATCGCTGTCTCATTATATTGCTGAGTTTTTTGTTTCGATTGCCTCACAAGAAACCTTTGCCATTGTCATGGGAATTTACTCGGCTATTTTAGGCTTTTTCATTCCCTCAGGGGGCGGTAAATGGATTATTGAAGCACCTTATGTGATGCAAGCAGCGCATGACTTAAAAGTGCATTTGGGGTGGTCAGTACAAATTTATAATGCCGCTGAAGCCTTGCCCAATTTAATCAATCCTTTCTTTATGCTCCCGATGCTTGGGATTTTAAAACTCAAAGCCAAAGATGTGATTGGCTTTACCACCACGCAACTGATTTTCCATGTGCCCTTGGTGCTGTTCTTATTGTGGTTCTTAGGCCGTACCTTAACCTATAGCCCAGCAGTGTTGTCATAAAAAATGGCGCTCCGAGAGCGCCATTTTGAGCTGCAATTTAAAACTTAAACCACAACTTTTTTCACAAGGATTGAGCCCACTGAGTAGCCTGCGCCAAATGAACACAATACGCCGTATTCGCCGTCATTGACTTCATGTGCAGTACGATGCAATGCAATAATTACACCGGCAGATGAAGTATTGGCAAATTCATCTAGGATAATTGGCGCACGTTCGATTGGCGCTTCTTTACCTGCAACGTATTTTAAAATCAATTCGTTCATGTTGACATTGGCTTGATGCAACCAGAAACGTTTGATTTGCTCAGGGGTTAAGTTGTTTTTTTCCACTTGGTTTTTAATGGTTTTTGCCACCAATGGACACACTTCTTTAAACACTTTACGTCCATCTTGACGGAACAACAAACTGTCGCCTGTTGCATCTTCAGATGGGTTTAAATAACCAAAGTTATTGCGAATGTTATTTGAGAACTGCGTAAATAGGTAAGTATCTACAATCTCAAAGCCCGTTTTGCTGTCGGTTTCTTCAATGATCGATGCCGTTGCTACATCACCAAAAATAAAGTGTGAATCACGTGAAGTATAGTTTAACTGACCTGAGGTGATTTCAACGTTTACCAACAACACACGGCGCGCACCACATTTGATCGCATCATGGGCTTGTTTTAAACCAAAGGTTGCTGCCGAGCATGCCACGTTCATGTCATAGGCATGACCTTGGATCCCCAATGCAGTTTGAATTTCAATCGCAATGGCAGGATAACCACGTTGTAATTGTGAGCAGGCCATAATGACAGCATCAATATCTTCTGCAGTTACACCGGCATTGTCCATGGCTTGTTTTGCTGCGGCAATGCCCCATTCTGCTTGAATAGACACTTCATCGTTACTACGCTCTTGCAAACGCGGGCGCATACGATCGATATCTAAAATACCTGATTTTTCTGCTACATAACGGCTTTTAATGCCTGACGCTTTTTCAATAAATTCAGCGCTTGAACCACGTAACTCTTCAATTTCGCCCGCAGCAATTTTGTCAGCGTTTTGAGCGTTATAACGTTCTACATAAGCATTTAAACTTTGCACTAACTCGTCGTTCGAGATTTTTTCGGTTGGTGTATATAAACCTGTACCTGTGATACGAATGCCCATGTACAACTCCTCTTAAAAGATGACCAATATATTAACGGATTCCTAAATGATCCCATACTTTTTGTAGACGATTGGCTGAAATCGGCATTTTGGTTTTCATCGGTTGAGAAAACAGTGAGATCCGTAATTCTTCAACCATAAAGTACAGTTCTTTTAGGCGCGGGTTATTTCTAAACTTGAACAATTTTTCCATCCAAGGGTCAATTTGATCAATGGCAGAATCATCCCTTTGTAAGTTATTTGGTAAACGCTCTAAACGCATCACTAAAGCCTTCAAATAACGTGGGAATTCTTGCCATACATCCGCAGGTTTGACATAGACAAAATCACTTAAACACATCAAGTCTAACTGGTCTTCAATATCGTCCATACTTTTGCCAAACACCGCGTCGTCTAAGGCAGCGAGGCGACGTCGGATGTCCTGCCAATGGACATAAATATCAGACAACATGCCAAGCGCCACTTGACCATGGCTGAGGAAAGTTTTTTTCACATCTAAAACAAGGCTTTGGAACTCCTGCATATTTACAGGAAGTTGCCCAATTGCCATCTGTAGTGTGGCATAAACTAACATTTGCTCTAATTGTGCCTTGTCACCTAACGGTGAATAGGCCAATGCAAGCGGTTTAGAAATTTGTTTTTTCAGCTGACGAATTAAATCACCCAATTGCATATGCACAAGGCGAATCACCCCTTCGCGATGCTGTTTAATCGCTTCTTCAGGATCATTAAAGGTTTGAATCACCACCCCTGATTCATCTTTTTGCCCCAGCGTTGCAAAGTCTTTACTTGGGACCAAAGCTTGGTACTGCTTGACCACTACCCCTGTGACTTTTTGTGAAGCTTCAAACACGAATTGCTCAGGGAAGCTGTTAAATTCCCCTTTAAGCTGTTTAACAGGGCTATGGGTTTCAGTGCGACAACGAGCTTTCAGTTCGCTTAAATCTCGACCGTGTTCAATCACACGACCTTTTTCATCGGTGATTTGAATAAACGGCAATAAATACTGTTCTACCCGCCCAAAATCAAAGTCTTGCTGACTGATCTGTTCACCGCGTAATTGGAAGCTTAAGAAATTCAAGATATGCTCGCGTAAGTTCACAGCATCAATTCGTGCGATGAGTTTACGGGCAGTATCTGGAATAGGCACCAAGTGGCGACGCTTTTCCTTCGGCAAGGTTTTTAAAAGTGCTTCGATCAGCTCCTGACGCCACCCAGGAATACCCCATGACCATATTCCTTCATCTACCTGCGCCAACGCTTGCAATGGAATTTTGACCGTGGCTCCATCTTGATCATGACTTGGGTCAAAACGATAGCTTGCAGCTAAACGCAATTCTCCATTACGTAAAAAGTCGGGGAATTGCTGCGTAGTAGGACGGTCATTCAGCCACAAGGCCTCATCGTCAATAAATAAGTAACGCGGTTGCTGGGGTTCAACGGTGGCACGCCAATCTTCAAAGTTACGGCGACTGGCCACTTCAGGCGGCACTTTAGCGGCATAGAATTGATAAATGGTCTCTTCATCCACCACCAAGTCACGGCGACGCAGCTTATCTTCTACCCGTTCCACTTCTTCAAGTTTGAGTAAATTATGCTTTAAAAACGGTGGCGTAATCCCCAAGTGACCGGTGGTTAAGGCATCACGTAAGAAGATTTCATGGGCTGCAGCTTGATCAATTTTTTCATAATTGACTTGGCGTTTGGGTTCAACAATTAAGCCAAACAAAGAAATCTGGTCGTAGGCGTGCACCACACCCGCTTTTTTCGACCAATGCGGTTCAAAGTAATGGTGTTTGAGCAAATCGCCTGCGGCCAATAAAATCCATTCCGGTTCAATTTTGGCTGCGGTACGAATATAGACCTGTGAGGTTTCAACCATTTCAAAGGCCATTACCCACGGAGTATTGGTTTTGTGCAAAGTCGATGCAGGGAAAATACGTGCCTTTTGCTGACGCACCGCCATAAACACATTACGTTCATCGGTTTTATTGGCAATAAACGAGAGCAGCCCTGTTAATAAAGCGCGATGTAAATTTTCATAGCTGGCTTTCTTTTCGTTAAAAGACAGCTTTAAACTTTGCGCCAAATCCACCAATTGTTCATGGGTTTTTTTCCACTCACGCAAACGTAACCAACTGAGGAAATGGTTACGTGCAAAACTACGGCGCTTGTTTTCGCTCATGTCGCGATTGGCAACCAACGCTTCCCAAAGTTTGATATAGAACAAGAAATCGGAGTCTGCCTCACGGAATAAGGCATGCTTTTGATCAGCTTGCATTTGTTTGTCAGCCGGACGCTCACGTGGGTCTTGTACGGCGAGTGCAGCCACAATAATCAGCACTTCATTCAGTACACCAAAATGTGCCCCGCCCAGAATCATCCGCGCCAGACGTGGGTCAATCGGCATTTTTGCCATTTGTTGACCAATCTTGGTCAATGCACTGTGTGAACTGCCTTTTTTCAGCGCTTGGGCCTGGGCAAGTTTTGACTCAGCACCTGCAGACGCAGCGGCTTTTTTGTCCTTCATCGCGCCAAGTTCAATCAGCAATTTGCGCCCATCATTCACTAAGCGATGATCAGGCGGCTCAATAAAGTCAAAATCTTCTAATTCACCAAAGCCCAAACTCTGCATCTGTAAAATGACTGAAGCCAAGTTGGTACGTTTAATTTCCGGTTCAGTAAATTCAGGACGACTTAGGAAGTCTTCTTCTGAATACAGACGAATACACACACCCGGTGCAATACGACCACAACGACCTTTACGCTGATTGGCTGCGGCTTGCGAAACCGCTTCAATTGGCAAACGCTGTACACGTGAACGATAGTTATAACGTGAAATACGGGCAAAGCCGCTGTCAATTACATAGCGAATATTCGGTACGGTTAACGCTGTTTCTGCCACGTTGGTGGCAATAATAATGCGTCGCCCACCCCCAGATGGATTAAAGATTTTTTGTTGTTCTGCCAATGCCAAACGTGCATAGAGCGTTAAAACTTCAGTATGGCGTGGTCCATGCTTGATTAAGGTCTCTTGCAGCTCACGAATTTCTTGTTCTGTAGAGGCAAAGACCAAAATATCGGCATGCTCAGGATGGCCTTTTTGTTGGGCATCTTGGAAACATTCTTCCACCGCTTTAACCACTGCACGCGGTAAGTTTTCTTCGAAATCATCAAAGTCGTCATCATCACTGCCGCCAATGCTCATTTCTGAAATTGGGCGATAACGTACCTCTACCGGGAAGCTGCGCCCTTCAACTTCAAAAATGGGGGCGCCATTAAAGTAATTGCTAAAGCGATTCACATCTAATGTCGCTGAGGTAATGATGACCTTTAAATCTTTACGACGTGGCAGGAGCTGCTTTAAGTAGCCCATAATGAAGTCGATATTTAATGAACGTTCATGCGCTTCATCAATAATAATGGTGTCGTATTTGGTTAAGAAGCGGTCATTGGCCAATTCCGCCAATAAAATCCCGTCCGTCATTAAACGCACAATAGAATCTTGTGAACCCTGTTCATTAAAACGCACTTTAAATGAAATCGACTCACCGAGCTTTTCACCCACTTCTTCAGCAATACGCTGCGATACACTACGCGCAGCCAAACGACGTGGCTGAGTATGACCAATGAGGCCGGTTAGACCTCGCCCTGCAAGCATCGCAATTTGCGGCAACTGGGTGGTTTTACCCGAACCCGTCTCACCCGCCACAATAATCACTTGATGTTGCTGAATAGCGGCAATGAGTTTATCGGCATATTGGGTAACCGGTAAATCTTGATTGAGTTTAATTTGAGGCAGCTTTTCAAGACGTGCACGCACTTTCGCATTCGACTGCTCAAACAAGTCTTGATATTGTTCGGCGTTGGCATCTTTCCCTTTTTTCAGGCGATTTAAACGATGACGGTCACGTGCCATCACCCATTGCGCTACATTTAAATCACACTGCACGAAAAGCATTCCTCAAATCAATCATAAAGACCGCTATTTTACGCTGTAATATGTTTTCGCGAAAGCGCACTATTTTTGTATATTTTAGGGTTTTTGTGGTGGTTGCTCTTGAAATCAACAACTTCATCCCCACGTTTGCTAGTGCAGCACAACTGTCGTATTGCCAGTATGGGGTTTAGCAACTCTATTTAGGCGATCGCGTAGGGAACAGAAGATAAAACAGACGTATTCGGAAAATCCGATTTTAGTCATGCAAAAATTCTGTTTCAGACAGAATAAGAATTTCGATATTCTTATGGAAATCAAATTACAAACCTCAATCATGGAGACAATGATGAGCTTAATTAATACAGAAGTTAAACCATTCGCGGCGACAGCTTACCACAACGGTCAATTCGTAGACGTAACTGAAGCAAACTTCAAAGGTAAATGGTCAGTTGTATTCTTCTACCCAGCTGACTTCACTTTCGTTTGCCCAACTGAGCTTGGTGACCTTGCTGACAACTACGCTGAATTCCAAAAATTAGGCGTGGAAATCTACGGTGTTTCTACTGACACTCACTTCACGCACAAAGCTTGGCACGACACTTCTGACGTTATTGGCAAAATCCAATACCCATTAATCGGCGACCCAACTTGGACACTTTCTAAGAACTTCGAAGTGTTAATCGAAGCTGCTGGTCTTGCTGACCGTGGTACTTTCGTAATCGATCCAGAAGGCAAAATCCAAATCGTTGAAATCAACGCGGGTGGTATTGGCCGTGATGCTCAAGAACTTCTTCGTAAAGTTAAAGCAGCTCAATACGTACACGCTCACCCAGGCGAAGTTTGCCCAGCTAAATGGAAAGAAGGCGACGCAACTCTTGCTCCTTCAATCGACCTAGTTGGTAAAATCTAATTTTAATTAGATTGAACTGATTCAAAAAACCACGCGATTGCGTGGTTTTTTTATGCATTTAAACTTAGGCCACTGCATCAGCAAGCTGAGGTTTAACTTGATGCACCACATCATGAATAAATTTAAGTTTCTTTTGCACCTCTGCATTAATCACAAACGGATAGAAATCCTCTTGTCCCATACTGCGGTTTAAACTGTTCATGGCAAATGAAACCGGCAGCCATGCTTGATAAATCGCGTCAAAATCCTGTACATAATAGGGGTTTTGCTGCTGTTCTAAAGTCATAATATGCTCGTTTTCCCCCGCCACCACTTTCGGGCGAATCTTGATGCCAAACGATTCTGCCGTTTCCAGCACATCCACAATATGTAAATAGTGCGCCCACGTTTCTGCCCAATCTTCCCAAGGATGCATGGTGGCATAAGGACTGATGTAATGCTGCATCCAATCTGCAGGCGGACCTTGGTGGTAATGACGATCTAAAGCCTCTTGGTAATCCATACGCTCATCACCAAAGAGCGCACGACATGGCTCTAAATAAGGCGTGCCATCGACCAAAATATCCCAATAATAATGGCCAATTTCATGGCGGAAGTGCCCCAGCAAGGTACGATACACTTCATCCATATTGTCACGTGCCATCGCACGTTCCACATCATCTGCTTCAGCAATATTTAAGGTAATTAAGCCATTGTCATGTCCGGTCATGACTTTTGGCTCATTGGGACTATTAGGATCTGCTTTAAAATCAAAGGCCAAGCCTTGTTCAGGATTGATAATACGATCTTGAACGGGTAAACGCCAACGCAATAAAGCATAGACTAAACGATGCTTCGCCAATTCAATGGTATGCCAACGTTGACGGTATTCGTCATTACTTAAATCAGGGATCACACGATTTAAATTGCAGGCCAAACAAAATGAGGCTTCACTATGCTCGGTTAAAACCCAGTTACAGACCCCATATTGGGTATTTTCACAGAACTTATATTTCTCTTGATGCTGTACCTCCGTCCACGTGCCTTCGCTATTTTGCTCTAGAGACAACATTTTCATTTCCACAGGGTCAAAGCCCAACACATGCTGACAGGCCGTACAAAAATTATTATCAAAATAGACCGGTTGGTGACAGTGCGTACATTCAAAAATTTGCATCAGATTCCCCTGATTCGTTTATTATTTTGTTGGCATTTTAAGTGATTTTTTATTCTCACATGGCAAAAGAAATGTTGCTTTTTTTATCTCGCCATCCAAATTTATTGCATCGCTACTGTAGTCAATCCAACAGCAGGACTGACTATCTATAGCACAAATACAGCACAAGCCTGCTCTAGCTTCAAGTTACAATCCTGCTATATAGAAAGCTGCGTGTTTCAAGTAGCTTTTATACTGAGCTAAAACAAAAACAATGTAACAAAAGCTCTTAATTATTCAGGAGTTGCCTATGGAAAGACATCTTGCTGTCACCAGTTGGAAATACAATTCAACCTCACACCGTTTGCATATTTTTTATGAAAATGGTTCGGGTGAGCTTTACCATGCTGTACCCAAATTTATTTATGCCAATTTATTACGCCGTAGCGATAAAGCCGCTTTCGTACATAAATATTTAGAGTACGACGTACACTTTACGCGTATCAGCTTAATGTGAGTCTAGGGACGATTGGCAATTACCATAAACAGCCCTGCGCCGCTGTGAATAGTCGTGGAAATAAAACGTGAATCCTGTTGAATCATGGCAAGCAATTCAGCAACTTCTTCAGCATGTGAAAGCACATTATCGATCACTAAGGTGCTCTGGTGTGTGAGTAACATCTGACTGAGATATGGCCAATAACTTACATACGCATCACGTTCAGCATCCAATAAAATAAAATCAAACTCGGCCTGATTTTGTTGCAAATAATAAAGTGCATCTTGATGTAAAAATTCAATATATTCACTTAAGTTTAAGTCTTTAGCATATTGCTTCGCTTGTTCAATTCGCTTTAGGTCTATTTCTAAAGTCGTCACTTTTGCATCTAAACTTTGCGCAGCATTGGCAAGCCAAAGCGTTGAATATCCTGTAGATGTCCCAATTTCTAAAATCTGCTTTGCACTTTGCATACGTACTTGCATATTCAAAAACAAAGCCGATTCTGGCTCAATATTACGATAACGTGCTAAACGATGTGACTGCGTGGCATCATGCTGACTAAATTGCAGATATAAATCCTGCATCTTTGCTATAAATTCTGGGCTAAGCATAGGACATCCTTGTCTCATAAAACCTTAAGTGGCTTGAACGAGTTTAAAACGTGGCAATATTTCGCCTTCAATTTCAACGCTTTCTAAAAACATATCTAGTGGGCGTACCCACATTGAGTAATCCCCATACAAACATTGGTAAACCACCAATTTTTCTTGGCTTTCACTATGAGTGGCTACATGAAAAACTTGGTATAGCTTGCCTTTATAATGTTGATAAATACCTGATTTTACGCTCATCTTGGATTTCATCTCACTTAAGAATTGCTGTTCAATTTAGCACTAATCCACATAAAAACACCCGAAAATATAAGATTTTTCAACTTAAACGCTTGAAAATGAGCGGACTCACCCCATTAATGAACAATACTCAGTCTCTTACTTTTCTGATTCAAAAGGCTTTTTTGATTAAATATTCAAAAAACCGATCAATTAAATAAAAACAAACTGTTTTACCTATTTAATAGTTTGTT
>CAVBYE010000065.1:0-14240 GCA_963599285.1 Bacteroidaceae bacterium
TTGAAGGCATGTTTGTGTGTGTCTTGGCTTTAGTTGAACATGCAGATGATCCATTGCCTCAAATTTTCCAAGGGCTTTGGCACGGCGAAATTTTAGAACAGCCCCTCGGTGAACAAGGCTTTGGTTATGACCCGCTGTTTTGGTTGCCTGAACTTCAGATCAGTAGTGCCCAAATGAGCAAGGAAGAAAAAAATAAGATCAGCCATCGTGGTCAGGCCATGCAACTGTTCAAAGCTAGCCTAGTATAAGCCAATTGCTCCTAGAGCCATGGCTGTAGGAGCTTTTATACATGTAGCAAAAGCCCATAGATCAAGATAATGCCACAACTGACCACCGTACCTGATGCAATATATTGCGCACTCTTACCACTGCCACGGTAATGGGTTTCAAGCGCCACAATATTGGCTGCAGGTGGCAAACAAAATAATAAAAACATCACCCCAATATTGCTTTTAAATGCTGGAATGGGAATCCAAAGCCAAGCCATTCCACACAGCACAGCACCCACTGCCAATTTATAAACAGCTAAAGTACTGCTCCGTTTTAGATCTGCCCAGTGCAGCTGTGTTTGGCGTAGCCACATGCCCAATACACACATCCCCGCAAAACTCATGCCGATCTTTGCGACAGAATACACAAGGTCTAAAAGTTGATGCGCTTGCCAATGTTGCACACCACATATCCGTGCGAGCGCAGCAATAAGAAGCGCCACTATCGGTGGAGATTGTAGAACCTTGTACAGCATGTTTTGCCCACTTTGGCTCGGGCTGAGCACAAATACCGCCCACATATTGCCAAATACTGAGCCACCCACATACAGCGCCACCATAGCTGCACTAACCTCAGGCCCAAACAGAGCCAAAGCAAAAGGAAAACCGAGCCAAGCCAAATTCATATAGCTTAAGCTCAACGCTTGCAGTGCATCTTTAAAACAATATTTGGCACTATAAAATAAGATCACGGCAATGCTAAAACTAAACAGCATCAAACTTAAGCTACCGCTCTGGTAGAACACCATATTGTAAATAATGACGATGGGAATCAGCACACGTGCTAACAGTGTAGACAGCTGTCGTTTGAGTGCTTGGCCATACCCCATATGAGCCAACAGCACCCCACATAAAAATGCCCCGAGCGGTAGTAAAAATGCCACATGATTTCTCCCTGAAGTCCTGCATTCTATAACAAAAAGCATGCATGTCTTAAAAATGACATCTCAACGTCACCACAGTGTCATCTTAAGCTGTTGAGATAGAGGCACAATATTTAAAGGGGACAGTGATGGCAGGTTTATCCATTTGGCACGTACTGATTTTTGCCATTGTGGTAATTTTATTATTTGGTACATCCAAGCTGAAAAATCTCGGCAAAGACATTGGCGGTGCCGTCAAAGACTTTAAAAAATCGATTCAAGATGAAGAAACACAAGCCAAAAATACGACACCGGCTGCCTCTGAGCCTCGTACTTTAGAACATGACTCATCTCATCCAAGCAAGATCAAAAGCTAAATTGTAGGGGGGAGAATCGCATGCTCAATATTGGTATGACCGAACTGTTGGTGTTCGGCATTGTTGCCTTATTGATTTTAGGCCCTGAAAAGTTGCCTGAAGGTGTGCGCTTTGCAGGTAAATTCTACGGCAAAATGAAACGCTTGATCAGCAATGTACATAACGACCTTGATCGTGAGTTAAGACTGGCTGAATTACGTGAACACATGCACACAGAAATGCAACGTATTCAAGCGCTCGAAGCCAAGATGCAAGCGCAAATGCAGGCGTTAAAAATGCCCCTTGCACCTATTCAACCTCCTAATCTGCCGACAACGCAGCGGTGCTACACCTTGGTGAAACAAAAAAGCTCCAGTGTGTATACGTCGCTAAGCTTGCCAGTGCATAGGCCAAATAAGGCACTCACCACACTTAAGGTGGCCGTATGAGTCAAAATCCAATCAGCACAACAATTGCTGAGCAAGATGGCTTAGAAGAAATGCCGATTACCAAGCATTTGATTGTGTTACGTCGGCACTTAGTTAAGATCGTGGCTTTATTGCTTGCATGTTTTTTCTGTTTATTGCCTTTTGCCAATGAAAGCTATCAGCTCATGTCTGAGCCATTACGTGCCCAGCTGCCCATACAATCTTCCATGATTGCAACTGATGTCACAGCCACATTTATGGCACCGTTTAAGTTAAATTTCTTTGTGGCCTTGATGCTGAGTATGCCTTTCATTCTTTATCAGCTGTGGGCGTTTGTGAAACCTGCCTTGTATAGCACAGAAAAGTCATTGGCTATTCCCTTGTTACTTGGCAGTATTGGCCTGTTTTATGCGGGTATTGCTTTTGCCTACTTTGTAGCTTTGCCTTCTATTTTACATTTTTTTATCAGTGTGGCACCGGAAACAGTTGCCCCGATGACCGATATCAATAGCTACTTGAGTTTTTGTTTAAAGCTGTTTTTGGTCTTTGGCTTAACCTTTGAAATTCCCATCATCACCTTAGTGTTGGTGTTAATTGGTTTGGTCTCCACTGAACAATTGGTCGAAAAACGCCGCTTTATTATTGTGGGATGTTTTTTTGTGGCCATGTTTGTCACACCGCCTGATGCACTGTCGATGATTATGCTGGCCATACCTATGTGGCTGTTGTTTGAACTCGGTTTAATCATGGCAAAATTTTTACAAAAGCGCCGTCATATACGCACAGACTAACTCATAGGCAACTTAAAGAGAGCTTCGGCTCTCTTTTTATTTTTTGAAATAAATATTTGATTTATTTAATAATAATGAAATATTTCATTCAACTTCCTGTCATATTTAAACGCTAATTTATGGTCAATATTTAAATTTCAAGCTAAAACAGCCAGGAAAAGTGTATGACTGATCAACTGCCGTTTAATGATGATTATGATAGTAACACCTCAGGAAACCCTGAATTTTTAGACTTATTTCATAAGCAAATCAACCGCCGTGACCTCATTAAAAAAACAGCAGGCGGTGCTGTTGCCTTAACTTTGGCTGCTTCTCTAACCGGCTGCTCAGATGACGATGATCATCAGCAGGCTGTAACACCAAGTAATCCTGATCAAAAGCCCAAGGCATTAGGTTTTAAACCGGTTGATAAAAACGTCTTGTCAGAATTTAGTGTGCCTGAAGGCTATGAAGCACGTGTACTGTATGCCCTCGGTGATCCACTGCATTCTAGCCTGCCTGAATGGGATGAAAACAATATTCCATCCGGTGCATCATTTACCATGCGTTCAGGCGAATGTCATGACGGGATGACCTACTTTGGCATGAGTAACAGTCGTTACGACGCACAGCAGTCACAGCGTGGTTTATTGGTCATGAACCATGAATACATTAATAGTCAACGTCTATTACACCCTGCAAGCAACACCATTGATGCTGACATTCGCTCAGAAGATGAAGCTTACCGTGAAATTAACTGTCATGGTGTCTCTGTGGTTGAAGTCACAAAAGATGCAACTTCACAACTCGTCACACTCAACAAAAACTCTGTCTTTAACCGTCGTATTACGGCTGCAACGGAAATTGACTTTGCAGGTCCAGTCCGCGGTGATGTTTTAGTGCAGACTAAAATTAGCCCCAATGGTCAGTTTACGCTAGGCACGATTAATAACTGTGGTAATGGATATACGCCTTGGGGCACCTATCTTGCGACAGAAGAAAACTTTAACCAATACTTCTCACGTGATGATGAAGGTCGTTCAGACAATGAATTAACAGCGCTGGCACGCTACAAAATTCCTGCGCGTAGTGGCTATAAATGGCATACCGTACAAAATGCAATGCTTGACCCACATGGTCAAAATGCCTATGCGCGTTGGTTAACCAAAATTTCCCCCGAAGCGAGTGCCACTGCAGCCACGGATTTTCGTAACTCAACCAATACCTTTGGTTGGATTGTTGAGATTGACCCATTTAGCGCATCACAACGCCCTGTGAAACGGACTGCACTGGGTCGTTTTGCCCATGAAGATTGCCGCGTCAGTCGTGCGATTGCAGGTCAACCGCTGGCATTTTATATGGGTGATGATTCACAAGGCGAATACATTTATAAGTTTGTCTCGGATGCGCTTTGGGATCCACGTGATGTCAACGGGGGGTATGCCGCTGGTGACAAATACATGAACAATGGTAAATTCTATGTAGCAAAGTTTGACTTTAATGAAGCGACGCAAAGCGCGACAGGTGAATGGATTGAATTGTCAATTAACCATCCTGCCATTGCACATTATGAACCCTATCAGTTTGCCAACCAAGCTGACATTTTAGTCCATGCACGTCTTGCGGCGGATGCAGTGGGTGCGACCAAGATGGATCGCCCAGAATGGGTGGCGGTAAATCCAGACAATGGTGAAGTCTATGTCACCTTAACCAATAACTCGCTGCGTGGCAGCCAACATGCTATTGATGCAGCCAATCCGCGTCACTATGCCGATCAGGACAAAGGTGGCAACCCACGCGGTAACGTCAATGGACATATCATTCGCTTCCGCGAACACAATGATGAGGTTACAGCGAAAAGCTTTGTTTGGGACATCTTCTTATTTGGTGCAGAAGAAGATTCTGCAACAGATGTCAACTTATCTGGTTTGAACAAAGACAACGATTTCTCAAGTCCAGATGGAATGTGGTTTGACCCACGGGGGGTGCTGTGGATTCAGACCGATGATAATGCATACACCGATGAAAGCAATTGTATGATGCTAGCAGCATTACCCGGCAGCGTCGGTGATGGTGCAATCAAAACTGCCCTTGCAGGCACCAGCACACAATCTACACCAACCGGTGCAAGCTTAGACGATACACAATTACGCCGCTTCCTGACTGGACCTAAGGGATGTGAAATCACAGGTGTGACCATGACACCTGATTACAAAGCAATCTTTGTCAACGTGCAGCATCCAGGGGGCGTTTGGCCATCGAATCACCCCGCAGCATTCAACTTAAGCCGTGGTATTAGCCCAACGCGTCCACGTTCAGCAACCGTGGTGATTACCCGTAGTAATGGTGGGGTAATTGCAGGTGAGGCGCTTGAAGCGCCACTGAGTTCAAGCGAATCTGCTTAACGACACAGCGCTTGAGCAATGCGGGTTACATGCCCTGCTTGCTCACCGTGCTGAATTTTTTCCCACCACTGCCAAGTATGTTGCTGTAGGCGTAAAAAATTGGAACACCGTGTGCCATAGTGCTCACTTTCAATAAACGTCGAAGACAACAGCGTTTCAAGCGCCAAAGAAATCCCTGTATCAGGTAAATCGTGTAGGGCCACTTGACGTTGATCTTGCAAAAGATCCCAGACTGCGTATTCAAGATCATAAGCTTGCTGCTGTTGTTCAGACAACTGTAATATAGGCAAAAATTCTTGGGTGAAGCGCTTTCTCAGATGTCGGGTTTTGGCCCAATCCTCACTCATTAATCCATTTGACACCACGTATACGCCCTTAGGCAAGACTTGCGGTGCTTCACCGCGATTACTCATATAGACTGCTTGCTCGGTATCCCCCACGATCAGATTAAAACCGGCATAATCACATTGCGTTTTTTCTAGCGCTTGGGCAAATCGCAGTGGACTCAAACTTGAGTGCAAAAAGTCGCTAATCAGTTGTCCGCGTGAGGTTGGATAGGTCTGTTGATCGCGCCCATCTCTAAAGTTAGTCACCACAGCCCAACGCCCTTGTGCCGTAATACCCATCCATGTGCCACCTTGCAGTAAGTCTTGACCTGCAATGACCTGCGTATTTGGCCATGCATGTAGCCTAACACTTGGACGTGCGTAGCGCTCATCACGATTAGAAATTAAACACAGTGGGCTATCTTCAAGCACTTGCCAAGCCAAAGCCACAATACACATTTGTCTTACTCATCACCTTTACACATTGAATGTACAACATTTTTGCAATGATTCGGCTAGAATCAGGACAAAACAAAATCAGAAGGAATCAACGTGCTGACCTATCCCGATATTGACCCCGTCGCGCTGTCGCTAGGGCCATTGCAAGTCCATTGGTATGGACTGATGTATCTTTTGGCCTTCTTATGTGCATGGGGCTTGGCGACGTACCGTGCAAAACAGCGCGGATGGACAGCAGATATGGTGTCTGACTTGGTGTTCTATGGTGCACTCGGGGTGGTAATTGGAGGACGCGTAGGCTACGTGTTTTTCTACGGCTTCGAACAATTCTTAGACAACCCACTCTGGCTGTTCCAAGTGTGGACAGGTGGCATGAGTTTCCACGGCGGTTTCCTTGGGGTAATCGCTGCCATGCTATTCTGGTGTAAGAAATATCAGATGACCTGGTTCCAAACCCTCGACTTTATTGCCCCGTGTGTCCCAACAGGTCTCATGTTTGGGCGTATTGGTAACTTTATTGGTGCCGAACTGTATGGTCGTCAGGTCACTAATCCTGATTTTGCCTGGGGCATGATTTTCCCCACTGATCCGCTACAATTGGTGCGCCATCCTTCACAGCTCTATCAAGCCTGTGCTGAAGGCTTGCTGTTGTTTATATTGTTATGGTGGTTTAGTGCACGCCCACGCCCACGCATGGCAGTGTCTGCACTGTTCCTGATCGGTTACGGCTTAGCACGTTTTATTGTTGAATTCTTCCGTGAACCGGATCATGGGCAATTGTTTATTGGTTGGATGAGTAAAGGGCAATTCTTAACCCTACCTATGATTTTGATTGGCTTATGGATGCTGTGGTATGCCTACCAGAAAAAAATCTATGATTGGGGCCCACAGAAGACGTACTAATGCCCATCTGTGCTTGAGGTGAAGCCATGCTTCACCTTTTTTGATTTATAAGTTGCTGTGCTAGAGTAATGCTTTCTTGCACTTATCTTGATTGTCTTATGCTTGAGTTTTGGTTCGACCCTAAAGTTGCCGTGGCACATAAAGCGCTTTTCTGCGTTTGCTTGATCGCGCTCATCGCACTGCTCTATTTCATGCAACCTTTAGGCGTAGATGCGATTCTGATGTTTGTGGGCACAGGACTGATTTTCTTAATCTGCCGCTATTGCAATATACATATGCTCCAACAGCCAACACGCTTGGCCCGCCTGTTGCATTGGATTCCCATTGCCTTACTGTGTGCGTTGATCTTTATGCAACTGCAACACGGCGACATGCTGCTTTTAGGTGCTCAAGGCATTGCATGGATGGTACTCGGGGTATGTGTGTTTTCGCCATTTTCATTATTCAAGAAGCCACAAACGCATGCTTAATTTTTGGTATTCCGAACGCTGTCATCGTCAGATCAAACTTGTGCTGTGTGTATTGACCTGTGTCTTGATTTATATGACATCACAGATTATGGCTTTAAGTCCGCTGTTTATTGGCTTGAGCTTGGCCCTAGGTGCGCTCATTCATGTGCTTAAACAGTGGGAATTTCGCCGCAAGGCTCAGCAGAATCATACGCTCTGGCTTGAAGTAATCTTGTTTAGTCTGCCCTTATTGGTCTGGTTGGTGATGATCACCTACCTTCCTGCATTGCACAGGTGGGCACTGATGTTACAAGTATTGGGATTTAGCGCGATGGGACTGTTTGTGGTGTCCATCTACAGTCATCGCGCCAAACGCCATCCTTAATGACCCCCTAAACGGTAGTATTCATAGGTCACAGGACTGTTGCGGTAAACCGCGTGATTACGCTGTTTAAAGTCAGAGACCCAAGCACTCCCCGAATAGGCTGCAATATGACCGTGACGATGCTTTGCAGTTCGGTTAATGATATAAATATCGCCTTTTTGTGGACGGTCAAACGATTGGTTAATTTTACGATAACCAATTTGTTTGAGTGTTGGTCCCCAATCTGCTGCAGACACGGGATGGCTATTAAAACGTGCTCCCGCTGCTTGTAAGGCTAAACGCACACTACGTGCACATTTTTTGGTACTGGTTTGACGGGTAATGCCGGTTAAAAAACGCGTCATTTTATTCACGTCAATACGCTGACCATTATACGTCGTAATATTGCTCGATGGTTTTGCAATTGATTTGGGCGGTGTCTGGCCCGCTTGAGAACGAATTACGACATTCGCTTGAACAGGAGCATGGACTTCACTCGTGTTCACGTTGTGATCATAAATCATTCTAGATCCACCTTCCTAATCCACGTTGGATTACTGAGTAAAATTTGAGCCGCAAATACTAACCATATTTGCCTGTATCTCATACCTTTGAAATGTAAAAAATTCTAACCATGTAAATACAATAGTCAATCAAAACAACACAAACATCTGTTTTTGATAAAGTTAAAATTAAAAAACGTCCATATTTTTTTCATTCTTTTATAAATCAGTTAGATATAATAAATATATTATTAAGATAAATTAAATATTAATACATCAAAAACAGCTCAAAAACACTTCCCTCTCTTCAAACCGAATCCAATTGCAAGGTTTGCAGTTGAGGCAAAAAACGCTAATATGAGCCCCTAATCTGACCGCAACAATGAGAGAGACATGCGCCAATATTTAGACCTTTTACAACATATCCTCGACAACGGTGGCGACAAAGGTGATCGCACGGGTACAGGGACACGTTCTGTATTTGGTCATCAGATGCGTTTTGATCTGTCTCAAGGCTTCCCACTACTCACCACCAAAAAAGTGCATTTTCGTTCAATTGTGATTGAACTATTGTGGTTCTTAAAAGGTGATACCAACGTTCAATATTTAAAAGACAATAAGGTGAGCATTTGGGATGAATGGTCAACCGCAGAACAAACTGCACGCTTTGGTCGTCCTGAAGGTGAACTTGGCCCTGTGTATGGTCATCAATGGCGCAACTTTGGTGCCACTAAAAATGCTGACAACAGCTATCAGCTAGACGGTTTTGATCAAATTCAATGGTTAGTGAACGAAATTAAAACCAATCCAAACTCACGTCGTCTCATTGTGTCAGGTTGGAATCCAAACGAAGCAGGTCAAGTGGCCCTGCCACCTTGTCATACCTTATTCCAATTCTTTGTTCACAATGGCAAATTGTCATGCCAACTGTATCAACGCAGTGCTGATGTCTTCTTAGGTGTACCGTTTAATATTGCCAGTTATGCCCTGTTGACCCATATGATCGCGCAAGTATGTGAGCTAGAGGTTGGTGACTTCGTGTGGACCGGTGGCGATACCCATCTGTATGCCAACCACTTTGAGCAAGCACAATTACAATTAAGCCGTGAACCTTTAGGCTTATGCCAACTGAAACTTAATCCTGAAGTTAAAGATCTGTTTGCGTTTAAGTTTGAAGATATTGAAATTGTGGGCTATGAATCACATCCGGGGATTAAGGCACCTGTAGCTGTTTAAACTTCGCTTTTCACCGACAAAGTGTAAATCCCCCTTTCTTCAAGGGGGATTTTGTCTTTTAATAAGGCTTATTTTCTGGTGTTTTAGGTTTCCACTATGGCCTTTCAAAATTTAGAAGTCGTACATGTCGTTGCTATGGATCAACAACGCTGTATTGGCAAAGGCAACGACTTGCCATGGCATATTTCTGCGGATCTAAAGCATTTTAAAGCCATTACCCAAGGCGGCGTAGTGGTAATGGGACGTAAGACCTTAGAGTCGATGGGTCGTGCGCTCCCGAATCGGGTCAATTGGGTGATTACCCGTGATCCACATTGGTCATTTGCTGGCACACAGGTGGCACATTCAATTGAAGATGCCCTCATGCTTGCGGTCAAAGATGTGCAAGCTTCTGAACAACCCAACACCATTTTTATTATTGGTGGCGGTGAAATCTTTAGCCAAACCCTTGATCTTGCAGATCGCTTAGAATTAACCCATGTCGAGTTAGATGTTCAAGGTGATGCACATTATCCTGCCTTACCAAGTGACTTTAAAAAAATCGCCTCAACACAACACGTAGATGAAAAAACCGGTATTGCTTTTGAGTTTGCGACCTATAAAAAATAATTAAAACCGATGAGGACTCTATCATGAGTGCACCAGCAGCACGATCTCGACTGGCCTGCCTAGGGCGGCTTGGCTTTGGCAGTTTTGTGATATTGTCCTCATTATGGCTGTGCCTTGCACTTTGGATTCAAGCGCCTTGGGGCACAGCATTTGCGATAATAGCGATGCTGCTGTGGCTGCTCTTTGCCTTGACTCAGTTGGGGTTATTCAAATTTGCTGATCTAAATTTTAAACGCCGTGTTTTTATTTATAGTCTTGGCTTTGCGTTAGCTTTGGCTGGGTATTTTTCCCTTGAGCCACGTCAAGATCGGCATTGGAACCCTGAAGTCGCTCGTCTACTGACTGCTCAACGCACTGGTGATATGGTCACCTTAAATAATGTGCGTAACTTTGATTGGTCTACAGATGGCAGTTATCGTGAGCGTTGGGAACAGCGCCAATACAATTTAAATGACATTGAAGGTGTGAATATCCTGACGTCGTATTGGATGGGACCACAGATTGCCCATACCTTAGTGAGTTTTGATTTTAAGCAGCAAGCACCACTGACCTTCTCTATTGAAATTCGTAAAGAGCAACATGAACGCTTTTCGGCCATTGGCGGCTTCTTCCGCCAGTATGAACTGAGTTTAGTCGCTGCGGATGAAAAAGACATTATTTACACCCGTACGAATGTGCGTGGTGAACAGGTGTATATCTTCCCTGTACAGATGCCAAAACCTCAGATGCAGGCCTTATTTTTAGAATATGTGAATAAAGCTGAGCAATTGGCGCGCCAACCGAAATGGTACAACACCCTCACCAGCAACTGCACCACCTTGGTATTTGATATGGCACAGGCCATCAGCCAACAACCTCTGCCAAGTGATTATCGCTTGCTTGCTTCAGGCTATTTACCCAACTATCTTCATGATTTAAATGCGCTTGCACCACAGCTCGATATGAAAACTTGGTATCAGCTGGCACATATCAATCCTAAAGTGGCGACCTCGCAGCCACTCAGCAGTGCAGCGTACTCAGCATTGATTCGCCAAGGACTACCACAACCTTAAAATTTTGTAACGATGACTCGTTTCTAGACTGAATTCGCATAAGATAAAGATGACCTACTCACAATAAGAGCAATGATCATGCTAAAAAAAATCTTTACCGCAGCTGTACTTGGCGCAAGCCTGACGCTCATTGGCTGTGCGAGCACGCCAACTGAACCAACGCCTGGTGAAAGCATCACTGCATCTAACTTACTGCAATTACAACAACAGACCTGGATTTTAAGCCACCTCGGTAATTTGCAGGTGACGACAGCCACAAGTACCACCAATATTCCAAGTCTAAACTTTGCCAGTGACTCACGTGTCAGTGGCGCAGATGGCTGTAACCGTTTAAGCGGCAGCTATACAGCCACACGTGACAGTTTGAGCTTCTCTCAAATGGCAGGCACCAAAATGGCCTGTGCCAATAAAAATTATGTGCCAGAAAAGTTTAACCAAGCTTTAACTCAAGTGACCCATTATTATGTCTATGGTGACACCTTAAAGTTACTTGATCGTTCAGGAAATGTCTTACTGCAATTTACCGGCTCGAAAAATCCGCGCTAAATATATAAAAAGCCTGCTTTCGCAGGCTTTTTATCCATTTGGTACAGACATTAATTTGTAGTTCTAGATTTTGGCCTTATATTAAAGGTTATAGATCAGCAAAATTTGAGTAATACAACATGCAACAAGCTTTATTCGGCGGTGGCTGTTTTTGGTGTGTAGAAGCCGTGTTCTTACGCTTACAAGGCGTACAGAAAGTCACTAGTGGTTATGCGGGTGGTACAACAGAAAATCCAAGCTATGAACAAGTCTGCACCGGTGAAACCAACCATGCAGAAGTATTATTGGTTGATTTTGACGAAACACAAATCACCTATGCACAATTGCTTGATGTATTCTTTGCCACCCATGATCCAACAACATTAAACCGTCAAGGTGAAGATGTGGGTACGCAATACCGCTCAGTGATTTACTACTATGATGATGCGCAAAAGCAAGCTGCAGCACAGATGATCGAAAGCCTCAAAGCAGAAGGTCTCAACATTGTGACCGAAGTGACTGCTGTACCAACGTTCTACCCGGCAGAAGACTACCATCAAAACTATTTTGAAAAGAATCCAACGCAAGGTTACTGCAACTTTGCGATTCCCCCAAAACTGTTAAAGTTACACGATAAATTTGCTCACTTACTCCGTGACTAATATCAAAAAGGACTGCGCTGCAGTCCTTTTTTATGTGCTTTACATCTCAGCATGTACAAAGGTAGTCCAAGTATAATCTTGGCTTTGGCCTTTCAATGTCATCTTTAACTGATCATTGGCTTTGAGTGCTGCAACACCTGCTGGTGTACCGGTCATGACCACATCACCGGGTTCTAAACGAAAGACTTGGCTAATGTCTTTGAGGAGTTCTGCAATACTAAAAATTAACAAGGCGCTATTGCCTTGTTGACGAATCTCATCATTAATTTCTAAACTGTATTGTAGTTGATCCCAAGCTGTGACTTCAGACACATCCACCCAATCCCCCAGCATACATGCACCATCAAAGGCTTTGGCACGCTCCCAAGGCTGTCCTTTGGCTTTCAGCTGATCTTGTAAATCACGCAGCGTCAGATCCAAACCCAAAGTAATGGCACCAATGGCTTCTAAAGCGACCATGCTATCCGTCACCTGCGACAATGGGCGGTCAATGCGTAAACATAGTTCACATTCATAATGACAACTGCCTAAGGCTGGATTCCAACGAATCCCCTCTGCAAAGTGCTTTAAACTACTTGGTGGCTTAAGAAATAAAACAGGACGATCCGGAACAGCATTGCCAAGCTCCGCTGCATGCGCTGCATAACTTCGACCGACACAGACAATTTTTGAAGGGCGTGCTGTTTCCATATGAATCTTCCAAATTATTTTTTAAATGTATTTTTAAATAGGCTTTGTGCTGTAGCATCTGCAAAGGCGCGCTTTGGCACCACCACCACCATACGCGTTTTTAATTCCAGCATATAGGTCAGTTTACCTTCAGCGAAGCGTTGTACCTCACTATAAGCAATGGTTTGACTGCGTCCGCTGGCATAAATTTGCGCATAATCTTGGTACAAGTCAATCCCTTGTTCACTTTTACCAAACTGATATTTTACAAATTGGCGTTTGAACATCATCGGCAAAAACCAATAGCGCATCAGTAATTGCAACACCAAGAAGAAAATACCCAGGCCTACGTAGTAACGCCCAACGCCATCTACCCCTAAGGCAATTCCCCAAAGGACAATCGCAATACTAATCACAGGGGTAATAAAACGGGTAATTTGCTTTTTACCAAAAGTTGCTAAGGCAAAACCATCTTGTGATTCTTCTAAATTTAAGAAATAACGCAATGACAGGCTTGGTTGAGAGTCAGACATAAATGCATCGATACAAATTTAACAGAGCTAAATCTTACACCAAATTATTGTCAGGATTTTGTTTTTATCTTTAGGGTTAATTTCAGGCACAAAAAAACCGCAATTAAGCGGTTAATTCTTCAAGATTGGTGCGCTCAGAGAGATTCGAACTCCCGACCCCTTAGTTCGTAGCCAAGTGCTCTATCCAGCTGAGCTATGAGCGCGACGTCTTGATGAGGTGCATTATATAGGAATTTAAAACTTTGTTAAGCCCTTTTTCACAAAATTGCAATCGAGTGTACACAGAATAAACGAAAATGATTTTTTATGTCATTTTTTAAACAATTCAGGCTGTTTTTCTCTAAATTGGCAACAACTTGTGTTTGCACTCTGCACACAGCGCGATCTTTTGTTGAGTGGTTAAGTTCAAAAAGTCATCCACAATTCCCATTAAGGGCTGCTCGCACCCATGACAAGAAAAGCTAGACAAATAAATGACAGCATCTAAATATTGGTAATGATGATGACCATCTGTATAAATGCGAGTTTGGCGTGAAGGAAACATCTAACGCTCCCTGTAATTATATAATTTTAATACAGTATAACTGCCTTCAATGACAGTCTTGTTGTTCATGTTTTGGCGCGACTTGCCAAATTACAGGCACAAAAAAACCGCTGCTAAAGCGGTTTAATGTTCAAGTTGGTGCGCTCAGAGAGATTCGAACTCCCGACCCCTTAGTTCGTAGCCAAGTGCTCTATCCAGCTGAGCTATGAGCGCGTAACTTGTGTCGTCTTAACAGACTGTACGTTTATACGGTTTACTTATTGGTGCGCTCAGAGAGATTCGAACTCCCGACCCCTTAGTTCGTAGCCAAGTGCT
>CAVBYE010000066.1:0-14191 GCA_963599285.1 Bacteroidaceae bacterium
GCCCCAATTTGGCTTTCTAAAGCCATTTGGGTCAAAGTGGCGCCCTCAAAGCCCGCATTTTCATATAACCCTGAGGCCAAAATAATAATTGCAGTACAACTACACACCACAAAAGTATCGACAAAAACACCCAACATTTGTACCAAGCCTTGGTTAACGGGATGTTTAACCGTAGATGCCGCTGCAGCATTGGGCGCCGACCCCATCCCCGCTTCATTGGAAAATAAACCGCGTTTAATGCCCATCATCATGGCCATTGAAATCATGGAACCAAAGAATCCCCCTGCTGCGGCATCAAAGCTAAATGCCTTGGTCATAATCAGTTGGAACATCCCTGGGAGGAGCTCAATATTGATCACTGCAATATATAACGCCACCGCTAAATATAAGATGGCCATCACAGGGACAAAGCCTTCTGCAAACTTGGCAATACGTTGAATTCCGCCAAAAATGACCATGGCGGTTAAAGCCACTAAACCTAAACCAAGCCAAGAAATTTCAAGTTCAAAGCCGCCTAAAGGCAGCATCAAATTGGCTTGATCCCAACCCCATGCATGTGCAGTTGCACCTGCAATGGCATTGGCCTGCACCGCGCTAAACACAAAACCGTAGGTTGAAATCAGTGTTAAGGCAAAGATAATGCCTAACCATTTTTGTTTTAAGCCTTGGGTAATATAGTAAGCCGGACCACCCCGAAATTGCCCAGTTTTGGGATCACGTACTTTAAATAGTTGAGCCAAAGAAGATTCAACAAAAGCCGAGCTCATTCCAAGCGCTGCTGTCACCCACATCCAAAACACAGCGCCAGGTCCACCAATGGCAATCGCAATCGCGACCCCGGCGACATTTCCGACCCCAACACGACTCGCCAGCCCCGTGACAAAGGCCTGAAAAGGGGTAATGCCCTGTGTATTGCCTTCAATCTTGCGGCTACCTTTCATCACCTGAAGACTATGGATGAAGTAGCGGATTTGCACGGCGCCGGTGATCACGGTGTAGAAAACACCCACCATGACTAAGAAAATGACCAAAAAATCCCAAAGTGGGCCGTTAAGTGCATTGACCCAACCTAGGAGTGTTTCATTTAAACTTTCATTCATGTTGTTCTCCTTATTCCATCAAGGATTGATGCAAGCGAAAAAAGCAAAAAGCCTCAGTAAACTGAGGCTCTACGGGTGTGTCTAAGACTTATCCAAAGATCTGTAAAATACCTTGAATCACCACCACATTCACTAAGTCAATAAAGAATGCACCCACTAAAGGTACAATTAAAAATGCTTTATGCGATGGACCATACATATTGGTAATGGCTTGCATATTGGCAATTGCATTGGGGGTTGCACCCATACCAAAACCACATAAACCTGATGCCAATACGGCTGAATCGTAGTTTTTACCCATCACTCTAAATGATACATAAACGGCAAATACCCACATTGCAACAGACTGGGCAATTAATAACACCAACATTGGAATTGCAAGATCTGCCAATTGCCATAACTTTAAAGAAACCAATGCCATTGCAAGGTAAAGTGCTAATGCGGTATTGCCAAATACGTCAATCGAACGGTCAAAAATTTCACGTTTAAAACCAGTTTCCACCACATTACGTAAAATAATACCGCCCATTAACGCCCAAACGAAAGTTGGGAGTTCAAAGGCTGTGCCCACGGTTAGGTTCTTTAAAATTTCAGCAAATGCCAAAGCAAAAGCGAACATCCCTAAAGTCACAATGGCGTTATCGGCCGTAATTAAACGTACCTTTTGAGGTGCTTCAAAAATATATTCACGTTCTGTAATCGGTGTTGCATCGTTTTCTGCACGCACATCGCTATTGAGTGCTGTAGCCAACTGATGCTTTTTAATTAAGTAACGGGCCAATGGACCACCCATTAAACCACCGATCACCATACCAAAGGTGGCTGATGCAATACCCATTGGCAAAGCGCCTTCTACCCCATATTTGGCTTCAAAAATGGGGCCCCATGCACCCGCGGTACCTAAACCACCAATCAGTGCAATCGAACCTGCAATTACCCCCATTAACGGGTCTAGCCCCACAAGTGTGGCCACCGCCATTCCGACGCCATTTTGAATAATGACAAAGACAGAAATCGCAATTAAAAAAATGATTAAAGGTCGACCACCTTCTTTGAGTTTGGCAAAGTTGGCACTTAAACCAATTGACGCAAAGAACATCAACATAAAGGTGTCTTGCATGGGTTTATTGACCGCAATGGTATAGCCCAAAAATTCATACAGGGCATAAAAAATAATCGCGCCAACTAAACCACCAGCAACAGGTTCAGGGATATTGTATTTGGTGAGGAATGGAATTTTTTGATTTAAAATACGTCCGACATACAACACCAATACCGCTAACATTAATGTAAACGTCGAGTTAAGCGCATAATCCATACGGCACTTCCTTAAAAACGCGATGTGTTTGTGATGTATTTTTTAGAGAATCAGCCCAAACGGTTTATATAAAGGCAGTTTGAGCATTTATATATACTAATAAGTGGTTTGCACAAAATTCAATGCTATTTATGAAAAGCATACACTTGGTCAGGTATATTCACCAACCAAAACATCTGAGGAGAGTTATACAGCAGCATCAATTGAGCCACCAAATCTGGACATGTCATCATATGACCCATTAGGCGAGATTATGCGAAATTCAAACGTTGCTGTCCCTACCCTTACGACCGAAGTCTTAAACATTTGTCTAGTCCTTAAACAATATGTAAAAAAACCGAGCATAAGCGCTCGGTTTTGGTAACATCAGGTGCGTGTTTAGAAACTATAACGTGCCATTAAACCAACACGATTATCATTATATGAATCCCCAGCGAAGGTTTCACGCTTACCATTGACATATTCCACACCTAAATCTACAGGTTTCACTGGCGAATAAATCACGTTTAACCATGCCTGCTGCACTTTTTCGTTACCTGCTGCATTTAATGCCGCATAGTCAGTACCATCGTCTGCAAGTAAAGTGCCATAAGCCAAGGTTGAGCGTAATTGTGGTGAGAACTTATAGGTTGCACCAACTTGCAGCGCATGGAACTCATTTTGTTCAATCTCTTGATTGGCTGTATCTAAGGCAAAGGCCGTGTTGCTGCCATATAAATACTTATTATTGCCTTTTACATATGAATAATCGGCAGACAGTTTTAATGGACTTGTCACTTGGTAGTTTACGCCAAGTGCTGCACCATAACCTACAGCATCGTCACCACCGACATCGGCTTTATAGTGTTCAACCAATGCACGGCCAGACAATGAACCTTTACCTTCATCAAAACCTTGCACCACTTTAGCCGTCAACACAGGTGCGCTGTATTTTACCGTTGAACCGGTCGCACTGTTGTCACCCTCTTCAAGTGCAACAAACACTTGGGTCGACGGGGTCACTTTATGACCATAACGCACCATAGGAATACGTGCCGTACCACCGCCAACGTTGGTACCAAAGTCAATCATTTCTGGGGCATGATTTGAGAGGAAGGTTGATGTCGTTTGACCAAACAACCAGTCATTGTAAGTTAAGTACGCATGACGGATACGTAAACCTTCGCTGCTGCTCGCGAAGTCCGTTTCTACTTTACCGCCAAGTTTGTCCCCATTGTCGAGTGCTTTATTAAAGTCAATCCCAATACGAGTGGTCTTTAAAGTTGAACGTAGTTTATCTGTTGCTTCTTCTTTTGAAGCTGCAACCACGTTAAAGTCGTTGTCCGCACCTTCAATAATATAGTTCGCGTCACCACGGATCGAACCATAGAGGCGAATTTCAGAACCCCCTGCGGTGCTAAACTTTAAATCTTCCGCTTTTTTCACAGCCGCTGCAGTTTGCTGTTCAACCGTTGCCAATTGGGTTTGTTGAACCTGTTGTACCTGTTGTTGTTGCTGTACTAAGGCTTTGAGTGTGGCAACCTCTTGGCGTAATTGGTCAATTTGTTGTTGTTCCGTATTGGCATGTGCTGTGCTGACCATAAGGCCTGCAACTGCTGTTGCTAAACTGACCTTGATTAAAGATTTTGCCTTCTTGTTCACATGAAACTCCATTATTTTGTTCGCCATAGACAGTCATTCTTGTGCATGTTTAAGCAAGTCTTGTACCAAACTTGTGCCTTGAAGCTGCTGTTGATTTGGCAATAAAATGACATAAATATTTATTTTTTTAAACGTTTAGTATCAATGTTTTTTATCAAAACATATTCTTGTTATTGCTAAAGTGACAAAACAACTCTATCTGCTGTTTTACTGCGCATATATCGCTTAAAAAGAATCCATTGTTTAGAAATTATAAATTGCCACCATATTCACACGATTATCTTTACCCGTTTGGCTGGGCTGCTGTGGGCGTGCAAAGGTCTCTCGCTCACCGATGGTGTACTCTACCCCAAAACTTAAAGGCTTCACTGGACTGTAAAACACGTTGGCCCAAGTTTGCCACAAGCTTTCGTTAATATTGCCCGTGGCATGCTTCAAGTAGTTGTCACTGGCATCTGCACGCATATAACCGTAGCCTAGTGTGCCACGCCATTGCTCATTAAATTTTTGCGTTAAACCAATAATAATGGAGTCAAATTCATTTTCATCGACAATGTTTTTATCACTGTCTACCACAAACCCAGGATTGGTCGATAAGACAAAACTGCTATCGCCTTTAACATGGTAGTAGTCGGCTTTAAGCGTGGTACGTTCAGTGAGATCAATTTTGCTGCCTACACCCACTCCCCAAGCGGTCGTGGTGTCTGCTGAGGTGCGCTTTTCGTTAATCATACCGCGCAAGCCCAGTTGCACATTGTCTAAGACTTGATGATTCAGGCGTGCCGTCAGCGCCGGTAAACGCATGCTTGAGCTACTGTCTTTAGGATCTTCCAGTGCAACGACAAGATTATGGGTCGGGGTAAATTTATGCGTATAGCGTACTTGCGGTGTACGCTTAATCGCGCCCCCCGTATACGTCATTGCATCCACAGTATCGGGAATGTAGTCAGGAGGTGCAAAGTTAGACCAAGTTTGCCCCAACAACCAATCATGATAATTGAGGTAAGCATGACGAATGCGTAAACCATCTCCTGAACCCAAAAAATCGACTTCAAGCTTGGCGGTCAAGCTTTCATCTGCCACAGGCGCTTTAAAATCGAGTCCTAAACGGGTTGCACCGAGTGTGGTTTTAATCTGATCGGTATAGCCGGGTTGTCCTTCTAACGCTACATTGGCAATTTGGTTATAGGGGCGGTCATTCGGCCCACCTTTGATTTGATAGCCTGCATCTGCACGAATATTGCCATATAGTTTCAGCTCTGCACCCCCAACGGTCAGTCCAAGACCCGATTTTTTTTCAACTTGAGGTGCTGTCGCAAGGGTTTGAATGTGCGTGTGCTGTAGATTTTGTTGTGCATGCTGCTGTGCGACCAGTTCACGTAGCTCCTCTACTTCTTGGCGCAATTGTGCCAATTCATTACTCACCACATCTTCTTTGCCATAGCTTAATGAGCTGCTTAAAGCCGCCAGACTCAACACGAGTAAAGATAATTTTGTTGTCATGAATTATGGGTCCTATCCTATTCATCTTGTTTTATTTTTAGGCACACATCCCGCATGCTGACGTAAATTTGACCGATTTCACTCTTTTGTCATAGCATGCTTTAGTCGAATATATTTTATACAATTTTTATGAAGGACTTTTTTGAATCTTGATTCATTCTTTAAAAGCCCCCTACAATGCAGTTTAATCATGAACACAACAACAAGGATATTTCATGAATCAATCCCATCTGTTCGCTGTAGAAGCGGTCGATCATGTCATAACGTCACGCCGTTCCATTCGTGCGTTTTTAGATCAGCCCATACCTGAAGAGACCCTGAAAACAATTTTAAAGGTGGCCAGCCGTGCCCCTTCAGGCAGCAATACCCAGCCATGGAAAGTCTATGTGGCACGTGGCCAAACCCGACAACAGATTATTGATCAGGTCTGTCAGGCACAGCAGCAATTGAATCAACAACCTGAATTGGCTGTGAATTATCAAGCCAGCTTTGCATATTATCCAGAGAAGTGGTTTTCACCTTATATTGAACGGCGTCGTGAAAATGGCTTGGGTCTATACGGCTTACTGGGCATTTTAAAGGGCGAAAAAGACAAAATGGCTGCCCAACACCTACGCAACTACCAATTATTTGATGCCCCTGTAGTGATGTTTTTAACGGTACATCAAGACCTTGGGGTGGGTGCCAAAATGGATGCCTCTATGCTGATGCAAAATATTATGCTTGCAGCCAAGGCACGTGGCATTGACAGTTGCCCGCAAGCTGCATGGAATCATTTCCACAGCTT
This sequence comes from Bacteroidaceae bacterium, assembly GCA_963599285.1. Taxonomy (GTDB): domain Bacteria; phylum Pseudomonadota; class Gammaproteobacteria; order Pseudomonadales; family Moraxellaceae; genus Acinetobacter. Next base: position 6,350 of record CAVBYE010000066.1, read on the forward strand.
GGTATTGCCCTTGCTTCAAGCCAGCCCCGAAGAAGAATTGGTCTGTGCCATTGCCTTGGGCTACGCTGACCCAGACGCAGTGGTCAATCAATTTCAGACACCACGTGCCGCGGTGGATGAGTTTAGTGTGTTTTTAGATTAGTGGCTTCGATGTGGCAGCTGTACGTAACGCATGGCCCAATTGGCCGCCAAAATAAATAACAACATCATCACGGCCATATTGACCAAGGCACTCCACAGCAAGACATTCAACAGCAGGCCACCAAGCAAACCACAGGCAAATTGCATGCTGCCCATGACTGCGCTGGCAGTCCCTGCTCGTTGCCCCTGCTCTGCCATGGCCAAGGCCATGGCATTTGGGCCGGTAAAACCAATCCCGGCAATGGTCAGGAAAAAGCCCAATAACACCAGCCATAGCGGTGCAACTATTAGCCCCGTGATCAGCAGCAATACTGCACCACTTGCTTGAATAACACCGCCTAATTTTAAACGCCCAATCACCGAATAACGGCCAGAGAGGTGTCGATTAAGTGTTGAAAACAGCATAATCCCCAGCGCATTCATGCCAAACACATAAGCAAAGTGTTGTTGACTAAGTCCGTAACCATCCATTAACACGGCGGCCGAACCACTGATATACGTGAACAATGCACCACTACTCAAGCAGCCGGCCAACATGGGCCAATGAAAACTTGGATCTTTTAAAATTGCAGCGTATAAATTGAGAATTTGGCTCAAGCTTAAATGTAAACGTCGTTCGGGCGGGAGCGTTTCTTGAAAGAAGAGATGTACACTCAACCAACATGCACAGCCAATCAGGGTTAGAAAAACAAAAATGGCATGCCAATCAAAAAAGAGTAGTACCCATGCCCCCAAAGTCGGTGCAATGATTGGAGCAATCGTGGTTACAATCATCATACTGGCAAAGGCCTGTGCTGAGGCCTGTAAATCGAGTCGATCTCGAATTGCAGCGCGTGCCATCACCACACCGACACAGCCGCCTAGGGCCTGTAACACACGTGCGGCAATTAAACTCCACTCATTATAGGCAAAGACGCACAGTAAACTTGCCAAAATATACAACACCAAACCAATATACAGTGGGGTTTTGCGCCCGATCCGATCGCTCAATGGGCCGTACACCAACTGCCCTACAGCCAAGCCTAAAAAGTAGGCCGGTAAACTGTTGGCCACCCTTTGCGTGCTGACCCCAAAATCATCTGCCATTAAGGGCAAAGCCGGCAAATACATATCAATACTTAATGGGCCTAAGGCCGTTAACACCGCCAATAAGATGATCCACATCTGTGAGTAAGCAGGTGTGGCTTTTTTTGATATATCCATATTTTATTTTTAAATGCCAAGTTTGCAGACAATTCTACACCCTCATAGTATGATTTGCCTGACAAAGCGATCGACGTTTTGTTGCTATGATGCGCACAAAAAAATAGATAAACACACCTAGGGATTCATCTTGAAAGCTTGGTTTCATCGCTTACAGCAAGCCACTTATAATTCAACCTTGATGTACAACATTCGTATGCTGATTGCCTTTACCGGCACAGCCTTTGTACCCTATCTTTTGGGTCATCAGTTGGCCACCATTCCGCTGACTTTAGGGGTCGTGGCGGCAGGCTTAAGTGATATTGACGATCGCTTCTCGGCCCGAATTCTCAATCAGCTCTATACCTATATAGGCTTTTTTATCACCGCAGCTTCTATTCAGCTCTTGTTCCCGCACCCGGTATTGTTTGCGATTGGACTGATTATTTCCTGTATTGGCTTTATTTTATTGGGGTCTTTAGGCCGACGTTATGCCACCATTTCCTATGGCTGCTTGGTGGTGTCGGTGTATGCCATGTTGGGTGTACCTTTATTTGATGAATGGTATATGCAGCCTACACTTTTGGTCACAGGGGCCTTGTGGTACGGCGTGATTTCAACCATCAGCTTTTTACTGTTTCCAGTGCGTCAAGTCCAAGACCAGCTGGCCAAAAGCTACTCGCGTTTGGGTGATTTTTTGTTTGCAAAGTCCAATCTGTTTGATGTGGACATGACTGCAAAAACCTATCAACAAAGTATGATTGATTTGGCCTTAGAAAATGGTCAGTTAGTGGGGCTATTTAATGATTTAAAAACGGCGCTCCTCACCCGTTTAAAAGGTGACCGCGGACAAAAAGACACCCGTCGCAGCTTGCAATATTATTTTGTGGCGCAGGATATTCATGAACGGGCTGACTCTGCCCATATCGACTATCAAAAACTTGCCAAAGTGTTTGAACATAGTGATGTCTTGTTCCGTTTGCAGCGTATTTTGTCGCTGCAAGGCAAATCTTGTAAGGATTTGGCAGAAAGTATTGTGCGACGTCAGCAGTATCAACACAACAAACGCTTTCAAACTGCTTTTGCCAATTTAAAACAGTCCTTGGAAAAATTACGCCAAGAACAGCAATACGATCAAGTCTGGATCAGCGCTCTATTTTCCCTATACCAAAACCTCAAGTCGATTGATGGGCAACTGCGTAACTTAGAAACAGAACGCACCATGCATATCGAAGCCAGTAAAACCGACAACCAACTCAAAGATGACGATCTTAAAGGTTGGGATGATATGGTCATTCGCGTTAAACAAAACCTCACTCCTGAGTCCGTACTGTTTCGACATGCGATTCGGTTATCAATTGTGTTATTTGTGGCCTATATTTTTGTCCAAGTCACCAAAATTGAATATGGTTACTGGGTGCTGCTCACCGCGCTGTTTGTGATTCAACCCAATTTTAACGCCACCAAACGTCGTTTACGTTTACGTGTGATTGGCACTTTAATGGGGATTATTGTTGGTTACGCCATTTTATACTTTGTGCCTTCGGTTGAGGGCCAATTGCTATTATTGGTGTTAAGTGGGGTGTTGTTCTTTGAATTGCGCAGTAAACAGTATGCACAAGCCACTGCTTTTATTACCATTTTAGCATTACTCAACTTTAATCTAGACGGCATGGGTTTATCGGCGGCACTGCCGCGTATGTTAGACACCTTAATTGGCTGTGGTTTAGCTTGGCTTGGGGTGTATTTTATTTTCCCAGACTGGAAATTCCGCCGTCTGCCTCGTACCATCCGTCGTTCCCTCGAAGCCCAATGTCATTATTTGGCCGAAGTCATTCAGCAGTACAAGACGGGTCGCAACAACGGACTCAATTATCGTATTGTACGACGGGCGGCACATAACCGTGATGCCGATGTTGCCTCTTTAATTTCAACCTTGGCCACAGAGCCTGATTTTGATAATCATCAAAAAGCCTTGGCATTTGAGTTTTTATGCTTAAATCACACCTTCGTCAGTTATATTGCCGCGCTCGGTGCACACCGTGAACAAATTCGTGATCCCGACATGCTGCATCTGCTCGACAAGGCCTTAGATGATATTGAAGGTGCGCTGTTACGTGATGAAATGCCCGACTTACAGGCACAAAATATGTTACAGAGCATTCGTCAGCGTTTGGCTCAAGCCCAAGACAGCGACCAAACAGCTTTAATGATCTTGCAACAGTTGTCGCTGATGCTCAGTATCTTAAATCAACTCAGTCGTTTAAAGCAGAGTTTAAGTCACGAACGTGACCAACATGCCACCGAACTGGCCTCGTTGTAGTTGGTATTTTTCGCACAATATTTTTCCGAAGCAGCACGATTTAATGCTAAACTTTTCGCAGTTTTAAATCTGCTAGTTTCACTATGACCGCGAAAAATTTATACGCTTATACGCTACAGCCTGTACCTTATGAAGTAAGCGAAGCTGAGCAGCGTGAAATCCAACTACAAATCTGGCGCAGCACCAATGTTATTGGCATGAAAGCTTGGGCCATTATGGGTGCTGTTGTTCTCTTGTCTATTTTAGGCTTGGTTTTACTCAAGAACTATTCCACTATTTTTTGCTGGGTTGCGCTCGTCTGTGTGGCCATCTATTTTGCTGTACGCAAATTTGGCTTAGAGTGGTACGTTAAACGTAAAATGAACGAGTTTCCTGTTCAGGAAATTAAAGGCATTAAATTGGGCGTGCAACCCCATGGTTTAGTGATGCGTCAGAAAATGGGCTTACAAGAAGGCGTTGGTGCAATTTCTTGGAAAGACATTTATGAATGGTATAACTCACCTGATTATTTACTGGTTAAATTTAAGGTAAAAGGTCAAGAAGGTGCTTATATCTTGCCAAAACGTATGGATTCAAAGAACTTCTCTTTTAATACCATCCGTAAACACTTGCAAGAAACTGTAGGTGATGCCAAAACACTTTAAGTGAAGCTCATCTTAAAAAAACCTCCACCGTGGAGGTTTTTTTCTGTGCAAAAACAAAAATGATAATGAGAATACATATTATCTACAAAATTCACATTCTCTGCGTATTCTTCGGGTATAATTTCGCGCATTCATCTCACCCATTCTCATCTACCATGTTTAAGAAAATATTCTTCCAAATTCACTGGTTTTTAGGGATTACTGCCGGCCTCATTTTGTCATTAATGGGCGTCACTGGTGCGATTTATTCATATGATCAACAAATCTTAAAATGGATAAATCAGGACAGTTATGTGGTTCAAGCGCAAGACCGCGCCACGCTGACACCGGCTGAAATCTACCAGCATTTCTCTAGCACCCAACCTGAACTTAAGATTAACAGCATTACTGTTGCACGCGATGCCACTGCTGCAGCCACAATTAACGTGGTCAAAGAAGGTGAACGTCGTGGTGCCAATATGATGATTAACCCTTATAGCGCAGAAGTGTTACCTGAAGTTAAAGGACGTGAGTTCTTTGCCTTTATTCAGCAATTACACCGTAATTTAACGGTAGGGCCTGTGGGTAAGCAAATTACCGGCGCTTCGACCCTGATGCTGATCTTCTTTGTGTTGAGTGGCTTGTATCTACGCTGGCCCAAACGTCACAGCATCAAACAATGGTTCTTTGTCAAACCCCAACTCAAAGGTCGTAATTTCATTTGGGATCTACATGCGGTGGTGGGTACATGGGTGGTGATTTTCTACTTAATTCTTGCATGTACAGGGCTATACTGGTCATATGACTGGTGGCGTAGCGGCATGTTTAAAGTCTTAGGGGTCGAACGCCCTCAAGCCACTATGCAAGCGGGCGGCGAAGGCGGTCAAGGTCAAGGTCAAGGTCAAGGTCAAGGTCAAGGTCAAGGTCAACAAAACATGGCCAATGGCGAACGTGCTGGCAAGGAAAATGCCAATGCTCGCGCTGAAAAAATGGGCCCTGAACAGATTAATTTGGCCTTAACTCAAGCATGGACAGGCTTTAACAGCCAAGTGGGTCGTGACTTCTCTACCCTGACCATGAATTTACCGAAAGGTCGTAAGCCTGAAGTCAGCATTAGCTTCGTTGATGCGATTCCTCAGCATGAGCGTGCGCGTAACAGTGCTATCTTCAATTATCAAACTGCCGAAATCAGCAAAGTTGAACTGTACGAAGACAAAAAGCTGAATGAAAAAATCATGAGCAGCATGTTACCGGTACACCGTGGTAGCTTCTTCGGTTCAGTCTATCAATTCCTCGCAATGTTGGCTTCACTGGCTATGCCACTGTTCTTTGTGACCGGTTGGATGCTGTATTTGAAACGTCGTAAACAAAAACGACTCACTTTAGCAGCCCGTGCAAGCAATACAGCCGTGAGTGTTGATCCAAACGCACAGCCTTGGCTAATTGCCTATGCCTCACAAACTGGCGTTGCTGAACAACTGGCATGGCGCACTGCGACCAGCCTACAAGAAGCACGTCAGCCTGTAACAGTGAAATCGGTACAACAGTTAAGCCTGAGCGACTTAGAACAAGCGACTCAAGTATTGTTTGTTGCAAGTACCTATGGCACCGGTGATGCACCGGATTTAGCAAGCAGCTTTGAGAAGAAAATTCTCAGTAGCCAAGCGAACTTAAGTCATTTACGCTATGCGGTATTGGCTTTAGGGTCTAAAGAGTATCCAGACAGCTATTGTAGCTTTGGTCACCGTATTGCGGCATGGTTGCATGACAATCAGGCACATGCGCTCTTTAATACTGTAGAGGTCGACAATGCCAATGCTGAAGATATTGGCCGTTGGAATCGTGCCCTTGCCGGTGCAACTGCGCTTGAATTACAAGCCATGAGCATTGAAAAGGTATATGACCAATGGACATTAAAACAGCGTGAGCTGCTCAATCCCAACAGCTTAGGCCAGCCTGCCTTTAATATCGAATTGAGTAGTCAACAAGATATAACTTGGCAAGCCGGCGATATTGCTGAAATTCAGCCCGGCAATAGCCTTGAACGCATTCAAGCCTTTTTGACTGCACAAGGTCTGCATGCAACCATGCAAGTGCAGGATCAAACCTTAGCACAAGCTTTATTATACAAAGACTTAACTCAAGTCCCTGACTATGACAATAGCACGGATTTAGTACAAAAATTGTCTGACTTACCTGCACGTGAATATTCGATTGCAAGCATACCAGCCCAAGGTCTCTTACGTTTAGTGGTACGTCAACAACAAGATGCCACAGGTCAGTTGGGCCTCGGTTCAGGTTGGCTGACTGCACATGCCGCACTCGAACAGGAAATCGCACTGCGTATTCGTACCAATGCCTCATTCCACTTAATTGATGACAATCGTCCAATTATTTGTATTGGTAATGGTACCGGTATTGCTGGCTTAATGAGCCTGTTACAACAACGTGCACAGCACGGTTATCATGACAACTGGCTGATTTTTGGTGAACGTCAACGTGCACATGACTTCTTCTATGAAGATGTACTCAGCACATGGCAACACACTGGCATGTTAAAACGCCTTGATTTGGCCTTCTCACGTGATCAAGCTGAAAAACGTTATGTACATCATGTACTACGCGAACAAGCGGCTGAGCTCAAGACTTGGATTGCACAAGGTGCTGTGATTTATGTCTGCGGCAGTATTCAAGGTATGGCCACTGATGTGGATCACGCCTTAATTGATTTACTTGGTGAAACACAGGTTGATGCCTTACGTCAGGCCGGCCGTTATCGCCGCGATGTTTACTAAACATTCAAAGCTAAAAAAAACCGAGCCTTAGGGCTCGGTTTTTTTATGCAAGCGAATTTTACGAGGCTCAGGCAAACCTAAACGCTGAAAAGCGCTGGGGTCCTGACTCTGCAAGGCATACAAATAGTGCTTTAAATCCAGAAGAAACTGCTGCGGGGTACGTAAAATTTGTTCCCCATCAGCACTCATATTTAAAATTAAGTATTTATGCTCACGTTGTAGCACAGGCAAGACTTTGTCAATTAAATCTGCAAGTGCAATGGGATAAATACAATAACCTGGCCAATGTTCGAGCATAGGTTGCAGCAAACGTGGATGCTGCCATAACGCCAATGCCTGTTGTCCTGTAGGTGTGACAGACCATGCCCAACGCTGGCTTGAACTCAGTAAAGCCATGACTTGCTGTTGTTGAACCAAAGTGATGAGTAATTGCTGATAGCGTTGATGTACTGAAGATGCTGCGGAAGAGTGCATAATTTTTAAGGCGCTAGAAACGCAAAAAAATCCACCGAAGTAGACCATTGTGAATTTTATTTTAAAATATGGTGGGCGCTGACGGGATCGAACCGCCGACATTCTGCTTGTAAGGCAGACGCTCTACCAACTGAGCTAAGCGCCCTGAGGAATAAAAATAACAAGGTTATTTTTATGACGCAAGACAAACGCAGTGCGTAGTCTTGATACTAACTTAAAGTCTCAGGAATTTAAGCTAGTTTAAGATAAATGGCGCAGCGGACGGGACTCGAACCCGCGACCCCCGGCGTGACAGGCCGGTATT
>CAVBYE010000067.1:0-14083 GCA_963599285.1 Bacteroidaceae bacterium
AGCCTTTTTAGCCGTTGCTGAATTGGGAAGTTTTGAAGCCGCCGCACTGCATTTAAATTTAAGTGCCTCTGCAGTGACTTTACGGGTACAGGCTTTAGAAAAGCAGCTTAGCCAAGTGCTGTTAGTCCGAGAACGACCTTGTCGAGTCACCTCAAGTGGCTTACACCTATTGCGTCACTTACAACAGCAACGCTTACACGAACAGCAATTATTGCAACACATACAAGGCTCTCGACAACATCAAACCTTCCAAGAATTTCATATTGCAAGCAATGCTGATTCGCTTGCGACTTGGTTATTGCCTGTGCTACAGCCTGTATTATTAGAACATCGCATGATTCTAAAACTTCGCTTAGATGATCAAAGCCAAACTCATCAACTCTTAGAAAATGGTTTGGTCAGCGCATGTATTTCGACAGAAAAAACCGCTATGCAAGGCTGCACCGCTGCCTATTTGGGTGATATGACCTATAAAATGGTGGCAAGCCCTGATTTTGTTGCGCGTTATTTGCAACAACCTTTAAACCGTGAACGTTTAAAACACATTCCTGCGGTTATTTTTGACGCTAAAGATCACTTGCATCATCAAGTGATCTTAAAATTATTTGGGTTACAGCAAGATCAATATCCACATTACTTTGTACCTTCATCGACTGCATTTGTGGATGCAATTCATCTTGGCTTAGGTTTTGGATTAGTGCCTGAATATCAAATAGGTACAGATTTACAAACCGGAAAGTTAATTGAAATTTTACCAGAAGCACAAACTGCGATGTCACTGTATTGGCATCATTGGCAACAACAAGCCGCAGCACTCAATAGCATTACAGCGCATTTACTCAAACACGCGCAAGCGCATATGCAAGGACAACAAAAAAGCCCATGATTGGGCTTTTTAAAGTCTTACTGTTTTATAAATTACTTTTATCTTGCTGCTGATACTTGGCTTGTAGCTTTGGATAAATCTCTGTGCTTTGGAATTTTTGTAAAAACTCAATAGTGCCTTGTGGGAAAAATTCAGTTTGAATCTCACCGCGATAATAGGCTTCACGTAGTGGCGTTGCTGAAATTGAACCGACTAAACTGTCGAGTTCTAGCATTTCCCATTCAGGAAAGAGCTGTAAATAATAAGAAGATTCATCTTTAAAGTGACCAATTAACCCGACTTTGTCTGTGGCTTGCGTCACCCCAGCCACGAGTGCTTTAACGAGTTTGACCCATTTAACATCATTATATACATCAATGACATGTACAAACTGAATCCGCGCTTGATCTGCCAAAGAAAAATTCGACAGAATCATCTGTTCACGTTCTTCAGCTAAAAATGGGTTTTTAATATTGCGTTCATTTTGTGCGGAACCCAAGGCTAAAATCACTTGATTACTCTGTTGTAAAGCAATCTGAATGGTTTGCATATGGGCCAAATGAAAAGGCTGAAAACGGCCAATAAAGACCAAAGCATCAAATTTATAAGTCATAAACAATCTGTCTTTTTATGAACGCATTAGTTTTGCCGTCAAGCCATATATTACGGCATAATCAGTTCATAAATCATATTAATAAAGCAAGGATAGTACGATGACACTGTGCTGTATTCAACAACAACATCAACATTTACATGCTCAACTCGACCAAGGTGTACTGACTTTGGCCATCCATCGCCCCGAAGCAAAAAATGCGCTTTATAGCGATCTGTACTTTTGGATTGCACAAGCTTTAGATGAGGCGGATCAAAGCGCGTTGGTACGTGTCGTCATTTTACGTGGGTATGATGCTGACTTTACCGCAGGCAACGACATGCAAGATTTTATGAAATCGCTGCAAGGTCAACGACCCGCGAAAGCGGGAGACGGCCCTGCCTTTGTCTTGCTTAAAGCCGCAGCACGTTTTTCTAAACCGCTGATTTGTGCTGTACGTGGCGTGGCTGTGGGTATTGGGGTGACCATTTTATTACATGCCGATTTGGTCTATAGCGATGCCACTGCACTGTTTCAGATTCCCTTTGTAAGTCTAGGTTTATCACCTGAAGGTGCCTCAAGCAAACTACTGGTGCAACAAGCTGGCTTCCATAAAGCCGCAGAATTGCTACTCACAGCGCAAAAATTTAACAGTGAAACCGCGCTGAGTGCCGGTATTGTAAATAGCATTGAAGCGGATGTTTATGCCAAAGCCGAACAGCAAGCACGCGCTTTAGCGGCGCTGCCTTTGGCCTCATTAAAACAGACCAAAGCGCTCATGAAACACAATTTAACGGAAATTTTAAGCTGTATTGATGATGAAGCAGAAATCTTTATGCAAAGGGTTGGATCTGCTGAAATGATGGAAGCGGTACAGGCCTTTATACAAAAGCGCCAACCCGACTTTAGCCCGTTTAATTGATCATCTAAACCAGATGTACGTCTATTCCAAGGTATGACGTACAAGGAACATAAATATGACCGCAACCGCTGAAAAAAAACGTTATTTTGAAGCAGCACCTACGGATATTGATGTCGAGAATTTCCGTAAGGTATTAGAAAGTCGTCGTTCGGTGCGTAAATTTACCGATACACCTATTCCTGCTCAGGTTTTAGAGGCATGCTTAGATTTAGCACTACTTGCTCCAAATTCCTCAAATTTACAGCCATGGACGTTTTACGTGGTACAACATCCTGCCAAAAAAGCGCAATTAGTCAAAGCATGCTTAAGCCAATTGGCCGCTAAAACAGCTGCTGAATTGATTGTTTGTGTAGCACGTACCGACCGTATTGATGAAATGGCCAAACGCAATTTAAGCGAATTCCCACTCCCGCACCCCCCAAAAATGGTGCAGCAATACTACAAGTTTATTCCCTACAACTATAAAACAGGTATGTTCAATAGCTTAGGGCATGTGCGTAAAGTGGCCTTTGGTGTGGCACGTAAGTTTGATAAGCCATTGCCTGTTTCTGCATTTAATCGCAGTGATGCCAAACTATGGGCCAGTAAAACCACCGCACTGGCATGTCAAAATTTGGTGTTGGCACTACGTGCGTATGGGTTTGACAGTTGTATGATGGAAGGTTTTGATGAGCCTTTAGTCAAAAAAATCTTAAACTTAAATCATGAGCAATATCCCGTCATGGTCATTGCTGCAGGTGAACGTGCAGCTGACGGTGTGTTTTTCCCACAATATCGTTTTGACCGCGAGCTCTTTATTCAAAAAGTTTAAGCCCTTTATAGCGCATCGATATCTAGGATTTGCATAAACTCAAAGGCAGGTTCTTCATAAGGATGCGCGAGTTGTAAAGCCTGTGCCACGGCACGGGCTTTTGCATTGGGTACGATGGTTTCGACACGCCATTCAGGCACTTGTTCTAACCTATCTCGTTCACCAATAAAAGGGTTTGCACCTTTCACAGGTTTAAATTGCCCAGTGCCCAATACCTGCCAAGCGCAATGTTCATAGTTCCCTATACCACCTGCGCCTGCATTAAAAATTGCAGTTTTGGTACTTTCCAAATGGCTTTCAGGGACATAATAAATCAGTTTTAGCATGAGAATACTCTTTGATATTTAGGAGGTCATTGTACTCATATTCTTGATTTCCCAACTTGAAAATAAAAACACGGCCATAGTACCTGCTAAGTTCACTGCCAATTCTGCATGCCGCGGTGAAGGTTTAACATTATTTTTACCTTGTCCATGTGCATCGCCTACTTTATTTCGAAGTGCACCTAAGCCTTCTACAACAGCGCTACATCCTCCTAAAATTTGTTTAAATACTGGTTGTGTATGTTGCGAAGGTGACATATTCAGCTCTTTAGCAGTTAAACGGTACAATTGATTAAGATCAGGTGCATCGCCATAGCTAATTTGAGCTTCATCTAAAATATGTTTACATGTAGATTCTAGGAGCGTCCGAGCCAATGTGATCGCACCTTCAGGATCAACCGTTCTCCGCTCTAAGGCTTTTTGCCAAATAGTATGAATGTATATTGAACTTAGATCTTTGATGATCTCTGTGACATTTTGATCAAGTGGTTGAAAATTTGATTTCTCTAACAAATCTAGCAAGGGGCTAAATTCAGCGTAGAGATAGTTCTTTCTCTCTGCGTAGTGATTAAATTCTGCCTTTATTTGCTCCCAAAAAGCCTCCAAAGTCCTAGATGTTCTTAAAATTTGAGGAATGTACGCATCTAAGTGGTTTTTGGCGATAACCTCGGCTCTAAGTCTAATAAACTTATTTTTATCTTCATCTGTATGTTGATGTGTAGCGCGAGCAATCAGGATTTGCTGGATTTGTATTACTTTTTCATATAAATCATTCATAAGACGTTATTTTAAGTATAAATAGATTATGATCTGATTATATAAAAAACCACCCTACGCTGGCGTTTAAACAATCTATTTTATTGCATAAAATATGCAATACTCATAAAGGAAATTTGTAGAAATAATACTAAATAAAAGAGCCTCCAACCTTTTTGGCGCAGTGCCACTTTATCTAGAGCTTGTAATTTTTGAGTTTTTATTGTCATGATGACCTCAGTCTGATCGCAATATCCTGCTGATAAAATAGACTGTGCAAAAACAAGACCAAGCTTATGTTGAGCTTTATCAGCTCACAAGCAACGCCACTTTAAGTCGTTCCGCAAGTTATTTTAAATCTCTGTTTTGACTGATATAAAAATATAGCTCAACGCTAGGCAGGCTATTTTTGGCCATAAAAAAGACCACATAGGGTGGCCTTTTTATGGGGTTTAATGCAGAGAAGAGCTTAAATACATTGCACCGACAAAGATCATTTGTAAGCCCACAATTGCACCAAACCACAACCAACCTTTTTGCTGCAATGCTGCTTTTTCTGTCAATTTGACTGTTTTCATCATGTCATCACCTCATACCTGAGCGTTGATCCTAAAGCCATTAAAGCATTGCTTTGAAATGTAGTATAAGCAGGATATGTAAATGCATGTAACATCGAACACGCATACTTTAAATACCTGCTTAGCTTTAGTGAGAGATTTTAAAAAATTAAAGCGCACAAAAAACCACCCGAAGGTGGTTTAAAAAACGTGGCCGATTATAAGAACAAATTTAAGGATTCACAATCTTTTTCAGTAGATCTGTGAGCATTATGATCTATCTAATCGTATGACTTTAGCCAACAATATGAAAGATCAGTACACAAAATCGCCTGATTTTCCGCTAAGATAGCCTCATGATTTCTATATTTTATTTCTATGAGGCCGTTTCGCTCAACCTAGGACCACTATGCCAACACCTTTCGCGCCTGCCTTACATCCACCCTTTCAATTGGTCATTTTTGATGTTGATGGCACTTTAATTGACTCTTTTCCTGTGTTCGTGGAATTGATGAATAGCTTTGCCGAACGTTATGCCTACCCGCCGATTCATGCGGATAATATTGAAGAATTTCGTGCCTTAGCACCGAAAAAAATTCTGAAAAAACTCAAGCTTTCGCCCCTACAGACCTTTTCACTGATGCTACGCTGTAAACATAAAATGAAGCAGTTTTTGCATATCCCACAAAAAATTCAGGGGGTGGAGCAATTATTACGTGCACTTAAGGCGCAGCATATTCAAATCGCGATTGTCAGCTCTAACTCTGCTGCTAACTGTCAATCTTACCTTGGGGCAGAATTATTTGACTTATTTGACTATATTGAATGTGATGCCTCGATTTACGGCAAACAACGCCAATTGAAAAAAATTATTCGTAAAGTTAAAGCTCCCTTACAACAAGTGATTTATATTGGCGATCAGATTATTGATATTCAATCCGCACATAAAAATGGTATTCAAGCAGCAGCTGTGACATGGGGCTTTAACAACAAACAAGCCTTATTGACTGAAAAACCACATTATCTGTGTGAAGAATTTACCCAGCTTTCGCAGCTGTTGTTGCCTCATCAGTCGCAGGTTTGATCTGCTTCATATTGATTTAAGCCATAAAATGCAAAAAAGCCACCCGAAGGTGGCTTTTTATATTGGCTTTAATTAACCAATAAATTTACGTGCATTACGGAACATACGTAACCAAGCACCGTCTTGATCCCAGTCTTCTGGTTTCCAAGAATGTTGCAACGCGCGGAAGTTACGTTCCGGATGCGGCATCATAATCGTTGCACGACCATCAAGCGAGGTCACACCCGAAATCGCTTCTGGTGAACCGTTCGGGTTCAATGGATAATGCTGTGTCGGATTACCTTGGCTATCGACATAACGCAATAACACTTGGTCATTGGCATTTAAAGACGCTAAGTTTTCTGCAGACGTTACAACGCGACCTTCACCATGCGCCACAGCGATTGGTAAAATCGAACCTTCCATACCTTCAAGCAATACTGAATTTGATTTTTCCACACGAACGTTCACTGCACGTGCTTCAAACATTTCAGATGTGTTACGGTGGAAACGCGGCCAGTTGTCTGCACCCGGAATGAGCGGAGCCAATTGCGACAACATTTGACAACCGTTACAAATACCTAAAGAGAAGGTATCTTGACGGTTAAAGAAGGCTTGGAATTGATCACGCAATTTCGGGTTGAACAACACCGATTTCGCCCAACCACCACCAGCGCCCAATACGTCACCGTACGAGAAGCCACCACATGCCACTAAGCCTTCGAAGTCTTCTAGGCTAATACGACCAGCAAGCAAGTCGCTCATATGCACATCAACCGTGTTGAAACCAACTTTGTCGAATGCTGCTGCCATTTCCACATGACCATTGACACCTTGCTCACGCAAAATCATCATGTTTGGACGACGTGTATTGATATATGGCGCTTCAATTTCTTCGTTTAAATCAAACGTTGGCTGTGCAATCAAACCTTTGTGGTTTTGATCGGTAATCAAGGCAAATTCTTGATCTGCTGTTTCAACGTTATCACGTAAGCGTTGGATTTGATGCGAAACTTCAGTCCATGCGACTTGTAAGTCGCTACGTGCAAGGCTTAAACCATTTACAGTTAAAGTATCTGTAGCATTAACCGTACCTACAACTGCAATCGCGTCTTTTAATGTTGATGCTGCAACTTCAGCTTGTAACGCGTCCCAATCTGCTTTGGCAATTTGAAGGACTGCACCAATTTCTTCAGCAAACAGCGCTGCAACAGATTGATCTTCAAGCGCCACACCTAAACGTGAAGCAAACATCATTTCTGCAACAGTCGCAAGCAAACCACCATCACCGATGTCATGGTAAGCCTTGATTAAGCCACGGTTGTTCCAGTCTTGAACCAAAGCAAAGAAGGCTTTGAAGTCATCGAAGCTATCGACATCTGGCGTGACTGAACCAATCGCTTTATACACTTGCGCTAAGATCGAACCGCCTAAACGGAATTGACCTTTAGACAAGTCGATACGTACCAGTACAGACTCAAGGTTTTTCAATTCAGGGGTTAATGTTTTGCGAACATCGGTCACAGGTGCAAATGCAGTGATGACACCTGACATTGGCGAAGTCACTGATTTATCAACGCCTTCGTCATTCCAAGTGGTACGCATAGACAATGAGTCTTTACCTACAGGAATCGCGATCCCTAACGCAGGACACATTTCCATACCAATGGCTTTTACGCCTTCGAATAATGCTTGGTCTTCACCCGGTTGACCTGCAGCTGCCATCCAGTTCGCTGACAATTTAATGTCGCTGATCTGGTTGATTTTTGCTGACATGATGTTTGAAATTGATTCAGCCACCGATAAACGTGCAGAAGCCGCAGGGTTTAACAATGCCACCGGTGGACGTTCACCCATTGCCATCGCTTCACCTGTGAAGCCTTGTAAGCTGGTCGTCGTCACCGCAGCATCAGCCACAGGCACCTGCCAAGGACCTACGAACTGATCACGTGCCACCATACCGGTAATCGAACGGTCACCAATGGTGATTAAGAACGATTTTGACGCAACAGTTGGGTTCTTCAGAACGCGGTAAATCGCATCATTCAGATCAGTCACTTGAGCTGCATCAAAGTCATCGCCTTGACGCTCAGCCGTCTCGTAGGCACGGCTCATACGTGGTGTGCCACCTAAGATCACTTGCATTGGTACATCCACTGGGTTATTCCCAAACAATGGATCTTCAACGGTCAAATGACGTGCTTCTGTCGCTTCACCCAATACCGCAAACGGACAACGTTCACGCGCACAAATCGATTCAAATAGCTCTAAAGACGATGGACGAATTGCCAATACATAACGTTCTTGTGCTTCGTTTGACCAAATTTCCATTGGTGCCATGCCCGGCTCTAATGAAGGCACTTTACGTAGATCAAGTTTTGCACCAAGCTCATGATCATTCACCAGCTCAGGCATTGCATTTGAAATACCACCCGCACCCACGTCATGAACTGACACGATTGGGTTATGGTCTTCCATGCGCCAGCAGGTATCAATCACTTCTTGGCAACGACGTTCCATTTCTGGGTTTTCACGTTGTACTGAAGCGAAGTCTAAGTTCTCACCCATGGTACCGCTGTCTACAGAAGACGCTGCACCGCCGCCTAAGCCGATCAGCATCGCTGGACCACCGAGTACGATCAGTAAATCGCCCGGTAAAATTGGGTCTTTTTCAACATGGTCAGGACGGATGTTACCGTAACCACCGGCAATCATAATCGGCTTATGGAAGCCTTTGACATCGCCATTGACATTTTGTTCGAAAGTACGGAAGTAACCATTTAACGCAGGACGACCGAATTCGTTGTTAAACGCTGCACCACCCAATGGGCCTTCGATCATAATTTGTAACGGCGATGCCATACGCGATGGTTTACCGTAATTGTCTTCCCATGGCTGTTCAAAGCCCGGAATATTCAAGTTTGAGGTTGTAAAGCCAGTTAAACCTGCTTTTGGCTTACCACCACGACCTGTTGCGCCTTCATCACGGATTTCACCGCCTGAACCTGTCGCTGCACCGGCAAATGGTGCAATCGCAGTTGGATGGTTATGAGTTTCAACCTTCATTAGAATATGGGCAGCTTGGCTCTTGTACTTATACACGTACTGACCATTTTCTTCTGGTGTTGGGTAGAAGCGTTGTGTATCAAAGCCCACAATCACCGAGGCATTGTCTTTATAGGCCGACAATACATCTGTTGGTGATTCTTTATAGGTATTTTTAATCATTTGGAACAATGACAACGGTTGTACTTCACCGTCAATCGTCCATTCAGAACCAAAGATTTTATGACGGCAATGCTCAGAGTTGGCCTGTGCAAACATCATCAGTTCGATGTCATTTGGATTACGACCGAGCTTATTAAAGGCATCAGTGAGGTAATCAATTTCTTCCATCGACAAAGCAAAACCAAACTCATTGTTGGCTTTTACTAATGCATCTTTACCTTCACCCAAAATATCAATTGAGTTTAAAGGCTTAGGTTCAGTCTCTAAGAATAATACCGCAGCATCTTCAAGTGCGTTGAATACACTCTCAGTCATACGGTCATGGAGAACCTGCAATGCTTCTTTTGACAGCGTTTCGACGCCCTTGAGGGTAAATAAAACGCCGCGTTCAAGTCTGTGAACCGGCGTATTACAATTGGCGAAAATGTCCGTTGCTTTTGATGACCACGGCGAGATCGTTCCAACCCGCGGCGTGACTAAAATTTGGACTTCATCACTTGCAGCTTGACGTAATGCAAAAGACTCACCGTCATTAAGCAGCTGTAGCGCTGATTGCTGTTGTTGCTCGTTAAGCACTTGGTCAAATAAGTAGACCCATTGGCTTTCAATTGATTGAACAGAACTAATTGACGATAAACGTGATAATAGTTGCGTTTGCTTAAAAGAAGAGTGTGCAGGTGCACCGGCAACGATAAACATGCTGATTTTTGCTCCACGGGCTGGCCTTTTGGACCTTGCCACAATGTGACTTGAAGAGAGCGCATATTCTACTGTGTATTGTGAAAATCAGCTAGATAAAAAAGCGACAATCTGCATCCAATTGCATTAAGTTTTAGCAAGAATGTCTTATTTTTCAGATAAAAAATTTGAATTTATTTGCTAGACCTTAGATTCACAACCTCAATGAAGCCGTGTCAGGACAAGGATTTAGCCCAAATTTTGGGGGGCAAATTTTATAAAAAATCACGGTTGCACCATAGGGTGCAACCGCCTGCACGCATGCTGTTTTTTCAGCCAAGCAAATACCCATTTTAACGCTGTGCAAGATCATCAATTAAATATTGCACCGCTTGCGCTGCAAGCTGTAACGATTTGGGATCAATATGTTTGACCGTATCACAGGCTTGGTGATAACACGGCGCAAACTCGAGCACAGTGCCTTTGACTTGCTCATTAAACAAAATAATTGAGGCGACAGGCACTTTACCTAAAAAGCCCAGCGTATCACTGGCATTTAAAATAGCCACATCTTCTTTATATTTGACTTTTTTCGACTGATAGAACTGCTTTAAGCTGGCCTCTAAAGCAGCATCACCGGCATGCGCTGGAGTTGCACGCAAAGTTTCAATGACGGGGCGATAATCTTTGGGTGCGACACCGCGCATACGGAAGGTCTTTTCCATGTCGTCCAGCGATGAACGATCGCCATCGACCACCATCGCCGTTGGCGATCGAGTGCCCACCATATCTACATTAATATAGGCTTTGATCATAGCCAACTGCTGCGCTTGCAGCTTTTTCACATAATCTTTGGAGGCAAGACCTTGTTCTTCTGAATCCCAAAACACAAACATTAAACTGTCTTGCGGTGGATGCTGTTGATAGTGTGCCAATAAGCTGAGCAATACCGCCACACCCGAGCCATTGTCATTAATGCCCGGCCCACGTTCAACTGAGTCATAATGTGCCCCAAGCATCACCACCTTTTGCTCATTTTTACCTTTTACTTCAACAAAAATATGTTGTCCTGCCACGCCCTTCACATTGGCAAAAGGGACTTGCTCGGCTTGAAAGCCAAGTGCCTGACTGGTTCGAATAATATAGGCTGCTGTAGCCTGTCCACCTTGACTTCCCACGGCACGATGGCCTTGGTGTTGGTTTGCAATGTCTTCTAAAGCATATAAATGCTGCATCATCTGTTGAGATTGCACACTCAAGGCTGGCATGTTGAAAGCGGGCGTTTGAGTTTGGCAAGCGGTCGTGACTAAGGCTGCACTGAGACAAAGTAGCAGCGGAAATGTGCTGAGGGTCTTCATTATTGTTATATCGCTCATGTAAGTGACGCAAATTTGACTATAACACAGGCTTATTTTCAGCGATGTAAGGTTTTATGTTGTCCGTTGCACAGCACTAAGACAAGTGCTGTCGCACCCTGCTAGAGTTCTGTCATATTTTTTGGCATGATGAGCATGATCGATAAAAATACTGAGGTTGCATGAAACATATGCGTTGGTTAGAACTGCTCGGTACCTTAAGAATGGGCAGTAAAAAGCAAAATTCAGAACAAGCCCGTAGCCCGTTTCATAAAGATTACGATCGTATTATTTTTTCCCAAAGTTTTCGTCAACTGAACCGTAAGACGCAGGTGCATCCTTTAGCGCAGCATGACGGTATTCATACCCGTTTGACCCATTCTTTAGAGGTGTCCTGTATTGGACGCTCTTTAGGCATGTTGGCTGCACAAAAAATTCAAGCGCAGCTGCCGGCATGGATCAGTGCTGCCGATGTCGGGGCTATTATTCAAGCCGCCTGTTTGGCCCATGATATTGGCAATCCTCCATTTGGACATGCGGGTGAATATGCCATTCGTGAGTGGTTTGATGACGCCTCACATACCGACTTTTTACGTGATTTAAGCCCTGAGCAAGAGGCTGATGTACGTCAATTTGAAGGTAATGCCCAAGGTCTAAGATTGCTAACCAAAATTGATTATCACCCCAATGATGGTGGCATGCGTTTGACCTATGCCACTTTGGGTGCGTATTTAAAATACCCATGGCTGTCTAAGACCATTGCTGAACAAGGCAATCGACCTGCAAGCCAACGGGCCAAATTTGGCTGTTACCAAGCCGAAAAAGACGTTTTAACCGAAATTGCAGAAAAGTTAGGGCTGATTCAATTGGGGGACTATCATTATTGTCGTCACCCACTGACCTATTTATTAGAAGCTGCTGACGACATTTGCTATGCCTTAATTGATTTAGAAGACGGTATTGTTTTGAACATGCTGTCTTATGAACAAGTTGAACCGATTTTCTTAAATCTGTTGGGTGACTATGCACGCCCACAAGAATTAAGCATGCCGTTTAGCACGTGGCAACAAAAGATTGCCGCTTTACGGGGTCGAGTCATGAAGCGTTTGGTCGATGAAGTGTCTACGGCCTTTGCGCAGCAGCATCAGCAAATTTTATCTGGCCAATTGCAGGGCAGCTTGCTGCAATACTGCCCTGCCGATATTGAACTGGGTATTCAAGCCGCGAAAAACTTAGCCCGTGATAAGATCTTTGAACACCCGCAAAAAGCTGGCTTAGAGATTATTGCCCATCAAAGTTTGCAAAATATTTTGGATGCCTTTATTCCACTGACCACCCCACACAAAACCTTGAGTTTTAAAGAGCAACGTCTCATTTCGATTTTACAGCGCTCAGGGGCCAGCTTTGGTCACGATCACTATGAAAATATTATGCAAGTCTTAGATATTATTTCTAAATTTTCCGACCATCAGGCCTATAATTTATCGCAACAACTGCAAGGCAATAAAACAGATTTCCTCTAAGCTTTGTGTCATCACTGAATGAAATGAGAATGTAACAACCATGATTGGATGTTTAATTGGTGAAGTATTTGCCCTAGAAGCGCCTACGGTGGTGCTCAATGTCAATGGCGTGGGCTACGAAGTGGACACCACCTTGTCGACCTTCTGCCAACTGCAAAAAGGTCAGGCGCTGACCCTATGGACGCATTTAGTCGTGCGTGAAGATGCTCAGCAACTGTATGGTTTTTTAACCCAGCAAGATAAAACCATCTTCCGCACTTTACTTAAAGTCAACGGCGTTGGCCCGAAAATGGCACTTGGCATTTTATCGACCTTAAGCGTGGAAATGCTGATTCATACGGTTGAACATGAAGATGTCAACACTTTGGTCAAAGTGCCGGGCGTAGGTAAAAAAACCGCTGAGCGTTTAATGATTGAATTGCGCGATCGCTTTAAAGCTTTGGCTGCTGCACCCAGCACCACCAACGCTACGACTACGCAAATTCAATTTGATTCGCACTCTGCGGTGGCCGAAGCTGAAGCTGCATTGCAATCCTTAGGTTATAAACCAGCTGAAGCACAAAAGCTGATTAACGCAGTAAAAGCCGATTACACCGAAGCCAGCGATATTATCCGTGCTGCACTTAAGTCTTTGAATAAATAAGTTGAGATTATGCAAGATCGTTTCATGAGTGGTTCTGAAAAACCCGAAGATCAGATTGATCGTGCCATTCGCCCTACTTCATTGGATGACTATATTGGTCAGCCCGTGGTACGTGAGCAAATGGAAATCTTTATTGGCGCTGCGCGTGGGCGTGGTGAAGCGCTTGATCACACCTTAATTTTTGGCCCACCGGGTTTAGGTAAAACCACCCTGGCCAATATTATTGCGCGTGAAATGGGCGGCAGCTTAAAGTCTACGTCAGGCCCTGTGCTTGAACGTGCGGGTGATTTAGCCGCCATGCTGACCAATTTAGAAGAAGGCGATGTGTTATTTATTGATGAAATTCATCGTCTTTCACCTGTGATTGAAGAGATTCTCTATCCTGCTATGGAAGATTATCAGCTTGATATTATGATTGGTGAAGGCCCTGCTGCACGTTCCATTAAGCTTGATTTACCGCCATTTACTTTAGTGGCTGCCACCACCCGTGCAGGTTTGCTGACTTCACCATTACGTGACCGTTTTGGGATTGTGCAGCGTTTAGAGTTTTATTCGGTTGAAGACTTAACCCATATTGTGAAACGCTCTGCAAGTTTGATGGATGTACCGATGACCGAAGAAGGCGCAATGGAAATTGCCCGTCGTGCGCGTGGTACACCGCGTATTGCCAACCGTTTATTGCGTCGTGTACGTGATTACGCGCAAGTCAAAGGCACAGGCGAAGTCACTGAAGTGATGGCGCAGCGCGCTTTAGATATGCTCAATGT
>CAVBYE010000068.1:0-14028 GCA_963599285.1 Bacteroidaceae bacterium
CACACGCCAACAACAAAACTAAGCGCCGGTTCGAGCCGAACCTGCACCACCACCGCTTCTGGTTAGAAAGCGAAAAACGTTTCGTACGTCTTCGTCTTACTACTAAAGGTATGCGTATCATTGACAAATTGGGTATCGAGAAGGTTGTTGCTGACCTACGTGCTCAAGGTCAAAAGATCTAATTAAGGAGTTAGTGCAATGCGTGATAAGATTCGCTTAGTTTCTACTGCTGGTACAGGTTATTTCTATACCACGACTAAAAACAAACGTACAATGCCGGAAAAAATGGAAATCAAAAAATTTGATCCAAAAATCCGTCAACACGTGATCTTCAAAGAAGCTAAAATTAAATAATTTTAGTTTTCTTAAAAAAAACGACTCCTTGTGGGTCGTTTTTTTTTGCACTTTTTTTATTCAACTTGTTAAACTTTTTCAGTATTTTTTCTTGGCATTTTTCATGCTTTTATTTTCCCCTTAACGAGTGCTTAAGGAGTTTTTAGTGCCTCATGACGTAGATCTGATTATATTACTTGCTGTGGGCTTTGGATTAGCCCTCGTTTTCGGCTATTTGGCCGCTCGCTTACGTTTACCCCCACTCATTGGTTATTTGGTCGCAGGGATTTTAATTAGCCCCAATACACCCGGTGTAGTTGGGGATCTGGCCCTCGCCAATCAATTGGCAGAATTGGGGGTCATGTTCCTCATGTTTGGTGTGGGGATGCACTTTTCTTTAAATGATCTGATGCAAGTGCGTCGAATCGCATTGCCGGGTGCGATTTTACAAATTGCTGTTGCGACCCTACTTGGTATGGGCATCTCCATGATGTGGGGTTGGAGTATGGGCGCAGCATTGGTGTTTGGTCTGAGCCTCTCATGTGCCAGTACTGTGGTCTTGCTTAAAGCCTTAGGTGATCGCGGCTTACTTGAATCTGTAAATGGTAAAATTGCTGTCGGTTGGCTGTTGGTTGAAGACTTGGTGATGGTGTTGGCCTTGGTGCTCCTACCAGCAACAGCGGTGCTCTTAGGTGGACAAGCACTTGAAGGGAGCAGTACTGACGAAAGCATTTGGATGACCTTGGGCATTACTTTGCTCAAAGTTGCCGGCTTTATTGCCTTTATGCTGATCATTGGTAAACGTCTGGTCCCAATGATTATGCAAATTGTGGCGCGTTTAGGCTCACGCGAGTTATTTACCCTCACTGTAGTCGCCGCAGCTGTCTCCATTGCCTTTGGTGCGTATAAAGTCTTTGGGGTGTCGATGGCACTCGGTGCCTTCTTTGCCGGCATGGTGGTCAAAGAGTCTGACTTTAGTCACCGCGCCGAAGAAGAAACTTTACCGTTGCGTGAAGTATTTGCCATTTTGTTCTTTGTTGCTGTAGGGATGCTCTTTGATCCACGCATTTTACTGGAACAACCGCTGCACGTTTTAGCTGTCGTGGGGATTATCATGATTGGTAAGACCATTGCTGCAATGGCTTTAGTACTGTTCTTCCGCTATCCCCTCAATACCGCTTTAACCGTGGGGGCATCGTTAGCTCAAATTGGTGAATTCTCCTTTATTTTGGCTGCCCTCGGCGTGTCACTGAATTTACTTTCTTTGGAAGGCCAAAACTTGATTTTAGCCGGTGCCTTGATTTCAATTACCCTAAACAGTTTTGTCTTTGCTGCCATTGAGCCAGTACAACGCTGGATTCGTGAACGTTCGCATTTAGCACGTTTACTCGAACGTAGCGGTGACCCATTGGCGATGCTGCCTGATGAAGTCTCTCAAGATTACCTGCGTGATCAGGTGGTGATTGTGGGTCATGGTGAGGTCGGTCGTCGTATTACCCGCACCCTGATGGAGCAAGACATCAAAGTGGTGATTGCCGAAGAAAACCGTGAGATTGTAGAAAACTTACGTCAAAAAGGCATTGCTGCGGTCTCAGGTGTGGCCACTGAAGCAGGTGTTCTCATTCAAGCACATATTCAACATGCCCGATTATTGGTCTTGTCACCGATGGATATCTTAGACATTCATAAAATTGTGGATATTGCCAAAACCTTAAATCCACAAATTCAGGTCTTAATTTGTGCTGAAAGTAAGGAAGAGGCTGAAGTGATTCGTCGCGATGGCTTAGGTCAGGTCTACTTTGCTAAAGAAGAAATGGCCAACAATATGAGTGAGTATATTTTGGATCAGATTCACATAGCGCATCAGCCTTCAAGCGCCCATGGACACTAAAGAAATTTAGCCATAAAAAATGCACCGTAAGGTGCGTTTTTTATTTAACTCATGAACTTAGGTCGTTCATCTACCACTTGGGCATGCATCTCATTCACTTGCTGCTCAAGTAAGGTAAATAATGCGGCCTGCACCATATGCTGTGCCACCACGGCTGTTTGGTCACCCAACAAGGCTTTGACTTCGTCATTAAATTGAATTTTGACTAAGGGTTCTTGTTCTGAACCTGCATTACGTAATGCAAGCTCGCCACTTTCTAATTGAACCAATTCCAAAATGGCCTCTTGGTTACCAAATAGCTGTTTTAACTGTTCGATCGACATATATCCCTCCATGCTCCACATGGTGGCAAAGACTCAAGATACTTTGCATTGCTCAAAGTAATAAAATGAGGGCAATAGATTTAAATTACAAGAGAAGTTTTATTAGAACTCAACCATTTCATTGCGAAAACCATCAATCAGTTCACTGAGCTCACGGTGCCATTCACGTAGAATCTGTGTGTCGGGCAACCATGCTTGCGGGCTTTGGGTGACTTTAATGATGAGATTTGAAGATGTTTCTGTCTCAGGCTCAGGGGCTGTAGGCTCAGGGGCATATTGTGCTAAACGGTAAGCCCGTTTTAATTCTGCCAAAAATCCATCTTGAGCAAGTTTTTGTAAAATATTAATTTCTGGCGAGACTTGGCCTTTCGCGGCCATATGTTCTTGAATCGAATTTAAGGTGGGATAAACATCATTTAAACGATAGTAACGCACCAATTCTTGTAAAAATGCCAATACAGCACCATGCAAATGAAACACTGCTGACTCACGATACGCTTGGGCTTGCTGAACATGTTCAGTTTGATCTGCTTGCTGACAGGCAAGACGGCTAAAATACAGTTTCTGATTGGTACGGTCAGCATGGAAACGGGCAACTCGTGACATGAGTTTTGTCCTTAGATAAAGATTTAAATTTTGGCACTAGATAAACTAAAGCCTCTGTTGCACTTTGACAATCTTTAACCAATCAGATCATTTCGATCGCAGCAGCTTAATGTTTAATTTTTATTCAATTGATCTTATTTCTATTATTTTTCACAGCCTTCCGTTCGTATGCGCAGCAAAATTTAAGGGGTGATTTCAGCTGTCTAAAAATTTTTGATCTGCATCTACAGCTTTTAAGCTTAAAAAAAGGAGCTTTACGCTCCTTTTCACTTACTCTGCTTTCGGCTTATCTTCAGCAGCTTTCACACGCATACCCATGCCTTTAACTTTCAGGGTGTTTAAGCCCTTAATCGCTTTAATCGCTTCACGTGGGTTTGGCATTTCTACAAAACCAAAGCCTTTTGATTTTCCTGTTGCCGCATCAAGCACCACGACAGTCTCATCAACTTTACCGTATGCTTTAAACAGATCAAGTAATTCAGCATCAGTGACTGAACGTTCTAAATTACGAACTAAAATTTTCATTACATCTTCCAATAGGCAAAATCATCAAAAAGTATTTGCCTAGCTTACTTTTTGAATACATATCTCTAGCTGCTAGTTTAATCGAGATTAATGCCAAAATCTAAATTAATCGACTGACGCTCGATGAGTGCGCTTTTTACCGTCTGTTGTCGGGTTTTATGATGGCTTTCCATCCGGCACAAGCCCTGATGCAATTCATTCAAGAAGTAACTTTCAAGCTTACGCCCTTGTGCATCGACTTTGGTGACCGCCCAATGGTTTAAATTTTGCCGCGTTAAGATCAATTCATTTTGGGCACGGGTTAAGGCCACATACAGCACACGGCGCTCTTCTTCTATGTCATCAAAATCACCTTGTGCACGCGCATGCGGATACTGCCCCGCAGAGACATTGGCCACATAGCAGACCTTTTGCTCCGTTCCTTTAGCCGAATGAATGGTAATGATGGTGACGATATCATCTTGGCTCTGACGCTCAATTTCTGAGATAGATACAGGATCAAGTACATATGCCTCTAAGAATTCGCTCAGTTGGCTATGTTTGTCTGCAAGTTGCTTCACCAATTCAAAATCGCCTTGGCGTTTGTTCCAATCCTTTTTGTAGTTCTCCCCAAGCTGCTGCTCTAGCGCTTGCACAGCCAAACTGACACAATGTTTTACTTCATGGCGTAAGTGATGCATTTGTTTCATGATCAAAATCGCTTGCAAGGGCACTTTGCCAAAGCGTTCTAACTCACTAAACACATCGTCCATCTGTGCGGCCTGTAATAACTTTTGCGCCAAACGGCTGGCCCCCACATCGCCTACGCCCGGCCATAGGGTTAAAAAACGCATCCATGCGATATCATCTAAAGGATTGGCCACCACACGCAGTAAACTGAGTAAATCTTTCACATGCGCGGTTTCTAGTAGTTTCATGCCACCAATAAAGCGATAGGGTACATTGGCTTGAATAAAGGCCGCTTCAATACTACGTGCAGCAAAGCTTGAACGTACCAACACCATATGATCACGCCATGGCGCAGCATTTAAAAAATGGCGCTCTTTAATATCAATCGCAATCCATTTGGCTTCGTCAAACTCATTGGGGAAAATGTGCATTTTCGGTTTAATGCCATCCCCACGATGTGCTTCTAAGCGTTTGTCATACTGAATTGGACTACGGTCTAATAACCAATTGGATAAATCTAAGATTTCTTGCGTGGAACGATAGTTTTGCTCAAGTTTATAAATTTGAGCATTGGGTACACGGTCTTTAAAATGATGAATATTTTCAAAGTCTGCCCCACGGAAGCCATAAATCGACTGTGCATCATCTCCCACGCAAAACAGCGAAATACGTTGTTTTAATGGCTCTAATAACGCCCATTGCAAAGGATTGGTGTCTTGCATTTCGTCCACCAACATGTGCTGACACAAACCTGCCACATAATCGACTAAGCCTTCAGACTGTGCCAAGGCTGCTGCCACAATGGCCAAAATATCATCATAGTCTAAGAAATGTCGCTCACGTTTACGTGTTTCGTAGTCTTGCATGATTTGAGCAATTTGCTTGTGATACAGCTCAAACTCCGGCATCTGTTGCTCGAGCACCTGAGACAGCTTTTGGCGGGTATTACGCGCAAAGGAATACAGATCACATAGGTCTTTAGGTGCAGGTAAAGCATTGGGATTTTTTTTGTCATCTTTACCGCGAATCAAGCGGAACATCATCAACTGATCATCCCGATCAATAATGGTGAAACTGTCTAAACCAAAAGCTTTGGGCACACGGCGTAATAAATACATACAAAAAGTATGAAAGGTAGAGGCACGTAAACCTTTGGCTTGTTCACCTAAAGCGAGCTCTACCCGTGACACAATTTCACTGGCTGCACGACGGGTAAAGGTCAAAATTTGGATCTGCTCTGCTGGTACACCTTGCTCAATTAAATAAGCCGCGCGCGCCACAATGGTCTTGGTTTTGCCACAGCCTGCCCCTGCCAAAACCAAACTGTGTTGGGCTTGGGTCATGGCCGCTTGTTTTTGTTGCGGATTGAGTTGGTCAATTAAGGCAGCTAAGGACATGAGGACTCATCAAGGTGAAAACCGTATTAGTTTAACAAAGCTCATTCGAAAAAGTGCTGTCTTATTGCAGCTGCAATTGCAACACATAGTCATAGCAAGCACGTGCGAGATATTCTTCAGCATCTTTTAGGGCTTGTGCTAATGAGACATGCTCGGGGGTAATCGCGATGATCTGCTGAAAATGCGCAGCTAAACGCTGTGGTGCTTCTGCACTGACCTTGCCTGCAAAGGCCACCACAGGAACCTGATACTGCCGTGCCAGCTGTGCCACTGCCCAAGGCACCTTCCCCATCTCGGTCTGTCCATCGATTTTACCTTCACCGGTAAAGACATAATCCGCCGTGCGGATTTTTGCAGCCAATGCCGTATGCTCTATCATGAGCTGCGCTCCTGAACACAGCGTAGCCTGTGCAAAGGCCAATAAGCCAAAGCCAAGCCCTCCTGCTGCTCCTGCGCCAGCACAGTGTTGCCATGATCCTTGTAAATGCTGTTCGACACATCCAGCAAAATGCGCTAAACCTGCATCTAAGGCTGCCACCATGGCAGCTGTTGCGCCCTTTTGTGGCCCAAATACATAGCTTGCGCCCTGTTCCCCACACAGTACATGTGACACATCTGAGGCAATAATGATCTCAACCTCACTTAAACGTGGATCCAACTGCTCGGTGTCGATTTGCTGCACGTGTTGGAGCTGTGACCCGTTCATCTGTAAAGCTTGCTGTTGGGCATCAAGAAAACGGACGCCTAATGCTTGAGCCATGCCACTGCCAGCATCATTGGTAGCACTGCCGCCCAAGCCAATCAGGATTTTTTTCACCCCTCGTGCTAGGGCAGCCTGTATCAATTGCCCCGTGCCATAGGTTGAGGTCAGCAAAGGATTTCGTTCATGCGGTGGGAGCAACTCTAAGCCGCTAGCTTTGGCCATTTCTATAACCGCGGTACCATCATCAAGCACAGCAAAATAACTGTCGATCTGCTGCGTAGCCAATGGCCCTTGTACCTGTACATGGATTTTCTGCCCAGAGCAGGCACTGAGCATCGTGTCGACTGTACCTTCACCACCATCGGCCATAGGCACAAAAATACACTGTGCAGCAGGATACGCCGCCAAAATGCCGCGTTGCATCGCCTGACAGGCTTCAAGTGCCGTCATACTTTCTTTAAAAGCATCCGGTGCGAGGACAAAGCTAAGTGCCATAAGCAATCATTCTTCTCATGAATTAACACTTCAACATACGTCGTTTGAGTGCAAGCGACTAGTCGACTTTAACCGCATACCTGAGCAAACAGTGCAAAAAAAATGCTGACCATGGTCAGCATTTTTGTTACTTCAGCATAAAATTGTGCGGTTTAACCTTCAATCCATTTGCCATCTTGATACACCAGCGACCATTTGGTGGCTTTACCTTCTGGCGTTTCCGAACCAATGTATTGCGCTTGGTTCTTACGGCTAAATTTCACTAAGGTTGGATTGCCTTCAGGATCTGCATCTGGCGCTTGCAAAATAAATTGATATTTTGGATCAAGCTGTTCTGCTACGGTACGAATTTCCGCGACTTTTGGCGCACGGGTTTCACGTACTTTCGGGAACTTACTTGCCGCTAAGAATAGACCTGCGGCACCATCACGTAGCACAAAGAAATCATCATGCTTAGTTGAGCGTAGATGTTCCATTTTAATTGGATCGACACGCGGCGGTGCAGGCTGACCACTCTTTAACACTTTACGGGTATTGTCACAGCTGGTGCAGGCAAAGTACGGACCAAAACGACCGGTCTTCAGCTGCATTTCGCCGTCACATTTGTCACACGGAATGGTTGGGCCATCATAGCCTTTAATTTTGAACTCACCTTCTTCAAGTTCAAAACCGCTACAGTCTGGGTTGTTACCGCAAATATGTAGCTTACGACCACCATCGACCACATAACTATCCATCGCAGTTGCACAAATTGGGCAACGCTTTTTCGAGAGTAAATCTGCGGTTTCTGCAGCTTCATCATCAGACAATGCGGCAAGTGACTCTACCGGGGTTAAATTCAGTGTGCCTTTGCAACGTTCTTTAGGCGGTAAGTTATAACCTGAACACCCCAAGAATACGCCCGTGGTACCGGTACGAATCTGCATTGGACGTTCGCATTCTTTACAATGCACCGCATCCACTTCTACAGGCAAGTTACGACGCATGCCGTCTTCGCCTTGGGCTTTGCCTAAACGCTGCTTAAAGTCACCGTAGAATTGATTGAGTAGATCTTTCCAGTTTTGATCGCCATCTGCGACTTTATCTAACTGACCTTCTAAATCTGCGGTAAAGGCATAATTCATTAGGTTGTTAAAGTTTTCGTCTAAACGATCGGTGACAATCTCACCCATCTTTTCAGCAAAGAGGCGACGATTATCAAGTTTTACATAACCACGATCTTGAATGGTGGAAATAATCGCCGCATATGTAGATGGACGACCAATACCGCGTTTTTCTAATTCTTTTACCAAAGACGCTTCGGTGAAACGCGCAGGTGGCTTGGTAAAGTGCTGTGAAGGATCAAGTTTTTCAAGCGTTAATACTTCGCCCACTTTTACCGCTGGCAATAAAATATCATCTTCGGCTTTATTGGCACCACGAACTTTAGTAAAGCCATCAAATACAAGGGTACGCCCTTTGGCTTTGAGTTCTACGCCATTGGCATCTACAAGCAAGGTTGAAGATAAGTATTGCGCAGGGTTCATTTGACAAGAAACAAACTGACGCCAAATCAGGTCATATAAACGCTGTGCATCACGCTCTACACCGGCAAGGCTATCGCCTTTAAGTGCCACATTCGATGGACGAATCGCTTCGTGGGCTTCTTGCGCACCAGCTTTGTTGCCATAACGATTCGGTTGTTCTGGTAAGTAGTTGTTGCCATATTCAGTTTCGATATGACCACGTACCATGCTCACCGCATCATCACTTAAGAACGTCGAGTCCGTACGCATATAAGTAATGAAACCGCCTTCATACAAGCGCTGTGCGAGCATCATGGTTTTCTTCACAGAGAAACCTAAACGCGTACTTGCCGCTTGTTGTAGCGTTGATGTGATATAAGGCGCGCTTGGATTAACCTTGGTTGGCTTATCTTCACGGCTCACTACTTTATATTCAGCGTTTTCAATCAGCTTTAACAGCTGCTCAGTTTGCGCTTGATTGGTAAGCTTTAAAGTTTTGCCGTTTTGCTTCACCGCTTCTAAACGAATCTGGTCGTTTTGGGCTTTGGTGTCTGCAAAGACTTGCCAATATTCTTCTGGAATAAAGGCACGAATTTCACGTTCACGCTCAACCACAAGCTTCACTGCAACCGATTGCACACGACCTGCCGATAAACCACGGGCAATTTTTTCCCACAGTAAGGGCGAAATCATAAAGCCCACCACGCGGTCTAAGAAACGACGGGCTTGTTGGGCATTGACTTTATTGATGTCTAAACGTGCAGGGTGTTTAAAAGCTTCTTGAATGGCATTTTTGGTAATTTCGTTAAATACCACGCGTTGATAACGTGAGTCATCTCCACCAATCACTTCTTTTAAGTGCCAAGCAATCGCTTCCCCTTCACGGTCCATATCCGTTGCGAGGTAAACTTCATCTACCTCTGCCGCAAGCTTTTTCAGCTCCGCCACAACATTTTCTTTGCCGGGTAACACTTGGTATTGGGCTTGCCAATCGTGCTCTGGGTCAACCCCCATACGTTTGACTAAGGCATGTTGTGCCTTCAGTGCTTTTTCTTCTTCAGTGAGTTTGGTACGTGTTGCGGGCTTTTTTTCCGTAGACTTCGCACCACCACTGGTCGGTAAGTCACGGACATGACCGACAGAAGATTTGACAATGTAGTTGGCACCTAAGTATTTGTTAATTGTTTTCGCTTTTGCAGGCGACTCCACAATCACTAAGGCACGTTTTTGCCCAGCATCAGGTTTTGCTGTCGTGCTTTTGGATGTCGTTCGAGGAGCATTCGCCATAATTAAACCATCGTTGTAAAATGTCTAAAAAATTAAAGTTGAGCCAAAGCGTGCAAGTACGCTTTCATGTCATCTAATTGAGTGGCTTTTAAGTCAGCCTCTTCGTCCCAATAGATTCCTACACAGTTCGCCTGCATATCAATAGCATAAATGCCCTTTAATGCAATATCCAAACCGTTAAACTTTTCGTCACCGTAGACCATGACCAATTTTTGATCCTGGACCAAGGCACGCATTAACGGTAAACGCGCTTCTGGAATTAAAATGCTGTAGTAGGCCACCATACTGGCACGGCTTTCGGTGGCTTTTTCAATTTTGGTCCAATCCGGTGCGGCAACTAAGCGTGGGTGTAAACTCATTGCACGTGCACGTTCGCGCATAATTCCTAGAGCCTTCTCGCGTGGGCTGACGCGCAGGCCAAAAATTGATCCCGCAACAAAAACCACAATAAAGAAGACGACCCAAAATCCGGTATTTTCCATAACTCAACCTTTATGTTCTTTTATTAGAGTTGCATAAGCCGAATAGAAAAGGCAAGTGGCACGGTCGAAATTAATTGCCAACAGCAGCGTATTGGCCGTGTATTTGTCCGCTCATGATCGGGCCGAATCGATGTGCATCATGCCAGCTCTAAGTCCTCGATCAGGCAATTTTTAACCTCTTATCAAGCATCTTGGAGTAGCCAAATATCAATCCAGCCTCAGGTTGTTCAGATCTCGCGCTGTGAGGATAAAACTTCTGTCCAGAGCGCAATCTGAACACCCCTGATTGGAATTGCAGTGAGTGTTAGTTTAAGAACATCTCATGGCTATATAACACCTCATGGCCATTCCAATAAATATAGCCTTTTTCAATTAACTCTTTGAGTAGCATACGAATATCTGCTTTAGGGAACATGTTTTCCAACAGATCACGTAATTCATAAATATCTTTGGGCTTGTTGTCTT
Organism: Bacteroidaceae bacterium; assembly: GCA_963599285.1. Taxonomy (GTDB): domain Bacteria; phylum Pseudomonadota; class Gammaproteobacteria; order Pseudomonadales; family Moraxellaceae; genus Acinetobacter. The sequence continues at coordinate 10,682 of CAVBYE010000068.1, forward strand.
TTAACTCGCGTAATTTACGTGCTACTTCTACTTGAACAGGATCAATTTGATTAAAGTTTTTAAATAATGCGTGCTGGGCATGTTGAATTGGGCTTTGCGGTTCAGCACTTTGCTGAGCTGTTGCTTGTTCAGGCTGTAATTGGGCCACAGCGGCATCTAAATCTTTGACTTCCGTCGCTACAGTCTGTGGGTGATCTAAATTCACATTCAGCCATTCTTTTAAGACTTTTTTACGAAAATGAATGTGCTCATCATAACGTTTCACAATTTTTAAATTGATTAACATGCCAACGAGTTGCTGGGCTTTTTCAGGTACAACCTGTAAAACATTGGCAATTGAGTTACGCAGTTTTAAGACGGTATTGGGTCTGCCAGTCATCTTTTCTAGTGCATCACAATATTGCTTAACCAAAGATAAGCTTGGTTTGGCTTTAATGGTCGCAACATCAGGTACTTTAACCTTACTTTGATGCTCAGTCACAGTGGTTTCTGGCTGAACTTGAATCAAGTGTGCACGAATATCAGAGCTCTGCAATAACTTGAGTAAAATGCTGCTGCTTTCCATCGCAGAGATCACCTCAACATGGGTATCATCTTCAAGCAGCGCCATTAACTGACCCACGACAACAGCATATTCAAACTCTTTATGCTCGGCCTCAGGGGTCTCTAAAATCACCACCTGACCGCTGCTGACCCAAGCAGAAAATTCGGTGACATCCGCTAAATTAAAATTAAATTGTCCAGCACAATTAAACAGATACACGGTGGGATAATGCTGCATGATGTCACGCAGCAGCTGCACTGTAGGGGTATTCTTTTCTAAATCAAGTAAGACAGTTTTTTCAGACATAATGCCAGCATCAATGAGAGCCAAGAAGGTCTTCATTACAGCGACAAGCTTAAAAAAGGTCAAATAAAATTTGACCTGGTGTTTATCTGCTCTGCCACTGTCGCCATTAATAGTGCGGCGGGCGATTGGTCAATGGATCAAAAGCGGCAATCCCTTCAGATAAATCAGCTGATTCGACACGATGATACAAAAGCTGCATTTGCGTCTTAAGATCAGCAATTTCGAGCGCTTGACGTGCCACTTGGTCATTGAGTTGATCAACTAAATCATCTAAAAATGCAATTCGGACTTGCAAATCTTCAATGGGTGCGGAAAATGACGCCTGATGATCAATATTCTGTTGTTTAGTCATTTTAAGTCCTCATTTGAGATTTCAGGAAACCATTATGGCTTATATTACTTTAAGGGATGTCCAACTTGCGTTTGGTGGACCTGCCTTGCTCGACGGCGCGAATTTTAACTTAGAACGTGGCGAAAGAGTGTGTTTGATTGGCCGTAATGGTGAAGGCAAATCAACCCTGCTGAAGCTGATTGAAGGCAGCTTATTGCCCGACAATGGTGAAGTTTCACTGCAAAATGGCATCACCATTTCGATGCTGACCCAAGACGTCCCGATGTCTTCTGGCCGTGTGGCTGACATTGTGGCAGGCGGTGCAGGCGAAGCAGCCGACGTGCTTAAAGCATACCATGAAGCGAGCGAAGCATGTGTACTCGGCGACATGGATGCCTGTGATCGTATGGGTAACCTACAGCACAAAATGGACCAAATGGATGGCTGGTCGTTAGAAACCAAAGTCAATGCATTGTTAACCAAAATGGGCCTTGATCCAGATGCTGATCTGGCCGATTTATCCGGTGGTCGTAAACGCCGCGTGTTATTAGCTCGTGCGCTTTTGACCCAACCGGATGTGCTGTTACTTGACGAACCAACCAACCATTTAGATGTCGAAAGCATTGAATGGTTAGAAAAATTCCTCCTCGATCAAAACAACCTCACTTTACTGTTTATTTCGCATGACCGTGCCTTTGTGGACAGTCTAGCAACACGTATTGTGGAGCTTGATCGTGGCGTGTTACGTAGCTATGAAGGCAACTATTCACGCTATTTAGACTTAAAAGCACAGCAACTTGAAGCTGAAGAAAAGCAAAATGCTTTGTTTGAAAAGAAATTGGCTGAAGAAGAAGCATGGATTCGCCAAGGCATCAAAGCCCGTCGTACCCGTAACGAAGGTCGTGTCCGTGCCTTAAAAGCATTACGTGAAGAATCTAAAGCGCGTCGTTTCCAACAAGGCAAAGTGGCAATGGCCACACAAGATGCACAGCGTTCAGGTAAAGTGGTCTTTGAAATTGACAACTTAAGTGTACAATTTGGCGATAAAGCACCGATTATTCGTGACTTCTCTGCGCTGGTATTACGCGGTGACCGTATTGGTTTAGTCGGTGACAACGGTGTAGGTAAAACCACCCTTGTAAAAGCGATCTTAGGCGAACAAGCGCATACCGGTAGCGTTAAAACGGGTACTCAGCTTGAAATTGCCTACTTCGATCAATTACGTAATGTCTTAGATTTAGAAAAATCAGTTAAAGATAACGTGGCTGAAGGTTCAGATCATGTGGATGTGAATGGTCAGCGTCGTCATATCTACAGCTATTTACAAGACTTCTTGTTTAGTCCTGAACGTGCACGTACTCCAGTCAAAGCTTTATCGGGTGGTGAACGTAACCGTATTCTGTTGGCCAAGTTACTGCTCAAGCCATCTAACCTGATTGTCATGGACGAACCAACCAACGACTTGGATATGGTGACCCTTGAGCTGTTAGAAGAAATGTTGGCAGAATATAAAGGCACCTTATTGCTGATTTCGCATGACCGTGCCTTTATGGACAACGTCGTGACGTCAACATGGGTATTCGACGGTAAAGGCAATATCAGTGAATATGTAGGGGGTTACCAAGACTACTTACAACAGCGCCCTGATGACAAAGTGGTTGACCAAAAAGCGGCCGTGAAAAAAGCCCAAGCCAAAGCAGATGCCGAAGCTGCCAAAAACACTGTGGCCGCACCAAAGAAAAAACTCAGCTATAAAGATCAGCGTGAACTTGAGCAATTGCCAAAAGAGCTCGAAGCCTTGGAACAAGAACAAGCGCAGCTTGCTGAGAAACTGGCAGATGGCTCATGGTTTACCCAAGACATCGAAGCAGCCACTCAGGCCTCACAGCGCTTAGCTGAAATTGATGACCTGATGCTCGAAAAAATGGAACGTCTTGAAGAATTGGAAAATATGACCAAGTAAAGCACGATCAAAAAACTCCGCAAATTGCGGAGTTTTTTTTATAACAAACTTGGTCGCCCCCAACCACTGCTTGGTGGTATAGGCTTATTTGCTTGAGGGGGTTTATTATTCGGTGGTCGTTGACCTTGACCTTGCGTAGGCGGCTTAGTATTTGGTGGGCGTTGACCTTGCGTAGGCGGCTTAGCATTTGGTGGGCGTTGACC
>CAVBYE010000069.1:0-13574 GCA_963599285.1 Bacteroidaceae bacterium
CACCCTCGTCGGTTTTCAAGACCGGTGCATTAAACCGCTCTGCCACGCTTCCATGTGCGCCATCATATAAACAAATGGCAGACTTGGCAAATAGTTTTCGACAATTTTGTGTTTAAATGTGCAAAATAAAAGCGATTTTAATCATTTTGTACATTTTCTGGCTGTTCATAGCGAATGCGATTGATATACCACTGCTTTTTCCCTGAAGGCGTCACTACATCTACTTCATCATCCACTTGTTTACCCAGTAAAGCACGTGCCATAGGCGATTCAATCGAAATATGTTGCGGATGATGATCATAAATTTCATCCACCCCGACAATACGTAGGCTTTTCAGTTCACCTGCTTCATTTTCAATTTCGACCCATGCGCCAAAGTAAACCTTGCCCGCTTGCTCAGGTGAATAGTCCACAATACGCAGCTCTTCTAAGCGCTTACCTAAGTAACGTACACGGCGGTCAATTTTACGCAACAGCTGCTTATTGTATTGGTAATCCGCGTTCTCGCTACGATCACCTAAGCTTGCTGCCCAATTGACCTTCTTGGTAATTTCAGGCCGTTCATCATGCCAAAGTGTCTTTAATTCTGCCACCAATTTGTCATGTCCGGTGCGTGTAATTAAGTTAGATTTCATAAATTTTTCTTAAAAATAGCACTCAAATTGGGTTTAATTTTGCCACTTTTCTTAAAAATGGAAACATATAAGCAAAAAATTATTTTTATTAATATAAAAATCAATAACTTAATATTATTTTTTTATTTTTTTTGTGACCAAAATTTGACAAGGCAAATTTTCATATTTATTATGCCTGCAACCCAAATAAGTGGTTATTTTTTAATCAATGTAGTTTATCTACATTATCCTTGAGTTTTTTATGTCATTTTGAATGATGTCATGACTGCCCACCCCCCTGAATTGAATTTATTCCAACTCAAAAAAGTTAAGCAATTTGACTTGGCTTTGTCGGGCATAAATTACGTAGAGCGGAGACAACATGCACCGTAGTTCAACTTCAAGTGCTAGGCCTAGCCTAAAATCTTTCACATCCCCACGCCTTTTAAAAGCCTGTGCTTTAACTGTGGCTTTACTTCCATTACACAGCCTCAATGCCAGTAAAACCAATCAGTACGCTCAGGTCATGGATGATAAGAAGTTAACCGTGGTTGCTGTTGCCAGCCCAACTGCTGTTTTTGAAGAATCACGTCATTTACATGGCTTTGGCTACGACCTGGTTCGTGGTTATGCCAAAAACTTAAATGTTAAGCTAGATTTTAAAGTGGTCAACGATACCGAGACCGCGTTAAAGTGGGTCTCGCAAGGTAAAGCAGACTTTGCCATGACGACCGCAAGTCAATCCAAAATTGACAAAAAAGATTTATCGGCAATTTCAGCCACCTGTAATGACAATGCCAATTTAAATCGTAATGGCTTAAATAGCTCACTCAATTGGGTGTTTAAACGTGAGAATGATCCGCTAAGCACCAAAGCCAATAGCTTTGTCTGTCGTGCCAAAGACAGCGGTTCAATTCGTCAGCTGGCCTCGTTTTATAATCGGAATGTGGTGACTGCAGCGTCATGGAAAACCATTCAGCGTGACTTAAGCAACCGCATGCCGATTTATAAAACCAACTTTAAGCAAACAGCGAAAAAGTACAACCTAGATTGGCACTTATTGGCCGCGATTGGCTATCAAGAGTCGTATCTGAAACCCAATTCCGTGTCACCCACCGGTGTGCGTGGTTTAATGATGCTCACCAACTCAACTGCACGTGAGATGGGTGTCTCTAATCGTACCGACCCGAAACAGAGTATCCAAGGGGGTGCAAAGTACTACGATCAAATGTTAGATCGTTATGCTCACATTCCTTATCCTGATCGTAATTGGTATGCCTTAGTGGCCTACAACATGGGACCAGGTGCGGTGGCAAGTATTCAAAAGAGCATCAAAGCACAAGGGAAAGATCCTAACAATTGGGTGAACTTCTATGCTTATCTTGACCGTAACAAAGCCCGCAATGGTCGTTACCGTCAGGCAGTGCAATACGTGACCCGTATTCGTGCTTATTTGGAACACATTAAGACCACACCACAGTTGGTGAATCTTTAAAACAAAAAAGCTGACGTTTCGTCAGCTTTTTTTATGCATCATCTTAAGCTGTGGCTGCTAAAATATTTTTAAATAAGGCTTTTTGCTCTGGGCTTGGTTTAGCCGTTTGCAGCGCCATTAATTGAGTCATGTCGCCTTGTACTTTTATCTTGCCTGTCATAAACGCTTGCATCGCTGCGGTCATATCAAACTCTAAAAAGACTTTACGTAAGGTTTCGCCGTCCATGGTTAAGGTGGTACGTGCCTGCTCAGCCAAGCCTTTTTGCAGCTTGCCGCCTGCTAATGCAAGTTCTGTTGTGCCTGCTGCTTCATTCACAATTAAATTAATCGCAAGATTATTTAGTGCAGGTGGCAAATTTAGCTCACCCGCTTCAGCGGTTAAGGTTTCTACTGTTGCAAACCAATCATCAGTTAAAAACGCTGGCATAACATGTCCTCAATTATTGTGTTATCTATAAAAGTGAATTTTCTCTGTTATATCATGTAATTCGTCGATCAGGGCATGCTTTTTTATCTGGATGAGTACTTGAGACAAAAAAATAGGCACTGCGCTGCAGTGCCTATTGAACAACAATGCTGCAACTTATTCAGCAGCAAAGCCTAAATTCACCATATTAATACGTTTGCTCGCACCTTCGGTTTCATCCACGGTACAGCTGCCCTTAAAGTCAAACTCACGTTCAGCATCAAGTGCTTCAAAGTCAAATAACTCACGATCGGCCAACTGCGAAGGTGACACGTTTTGGAGTGCGCCAAAAATGCTGTGTAAACGTTTTGGATGCGCTTTATCCCACTCACGCAGCATGTCGTTCAACATGGCACGTTGTAGGTTTTCCTGTGAACCACATAAGTTACATGGAATGATCGGGAACTGACGCATTTCTGCGTATTTAATAATGTCTTTCTCTTCCACATACGCAAGTGGACGAATCAAGATATTCTTTTTATCTGACGACAATAATTTTGGTGGCATGGCTTTTAAACTGCCGCCATGGAACAGGTTCAAGAAGAAGGTCGCTAAAATATCATCACGATGATGACCTAAAGCCACTTTGGTTGCGCCAATTTCTTGTGCAAAGCCATACAACGAACCACGACGTAAGCGCGAGCATACCGCACAGTAAGTTTTACCTTCAGGGGTCAACTTTTTGGTAATACTGTAGGTATCTTTTTCTAAGATGTAGTACGGAATGTTATTTTCTTCTAAATAACGTGGGAGTACATCTTCCGGGAAGCCTGGTTGTTTTTGGTCTAAGTTCACTGCAATCACATCAAAATTGATGGGTGCGATGCGTTTAAACTGTAACAAAATATCCAACAAGGTGTAACTGTCTTTACCACCAGAGATACACACCATGACTTTGTCACCGTCTTCGATCATCTTAAAGTCACGAATGGCATGGCCCACTTGGCGGCGTAGCTTTTTCAATAAACGGTAGTATGCAGAGCTGGTTGGGAGTTCTGGCTTAAAATTAAAGCCTTGATTGGACTCAACTGGCGAGAACATAGACGAGATTAACCCATAAATACAAATAACGCGCAATTTTATCCGATTCGGCTCTAAAGCGCAGCAAAAGAATGTAAATTCTGCCCAAATGTAGCCACTGTCATACATTTGTCGCCAAAGCGTTGATAAAATATACAAAACCACACTTTTGGGTCTACTTGACTTAAATGTTAAAACTTAGACACAGTTTTCCACAAAAGCTGTGGATAACTTTGTGGATTTCATCAGACTTGACACGGTGATTGCCCCATATACCAAGGCTTCTATTTAAATTGATCATTTTTTAACCAATTTAATATTCAATTAAAATCAACAACTTAATCAAGTCAAGCCAAGATAAATAAAAAAAATAAATTTTTTTTTGTTTTTTTTTACGCCCATTTTACTTGCTTTTTACAAACCACTTAATAAATAGACAAGTGAATACGCGCTGCCATTTTTTTTTGTTAAACTGTACTTCACTGTTGGGGACAGATTTTAAATTAATACAATGAAATTACATTTAATGCATCTCGCAATCTTGATGGGCTGTGTGGCAGGATGGAACAAGAGTTATGCAGGTGAGACACTTTATCAGCTCAAAGATAAAGATGGCTCCACCATGCTGACCAACAAACACAGTAAATATAGCGATTTAAAAGTTCAGAAAAAAACCTACTATCCTGATAGCAATATCCACACCTACAGCAACTATGGGGCCACTGAAGCCTCTGTAGCACCGAGTCAAAGTCAAAACCGCAACGCCTTTGACCACATTATTCAAAAAGCTGCACAAACTTATGGTGTATCCGCCGGTTTAATTAAAGCCGTTATGCACACCGAGTCTGGTTTTAATGTCCGTGCCCGCTCACCGGTCGGTGCACAAGGACTTATGCAATTGATGCCCGCCACGGCACGGCGTTTTAATGTGTCCAATGCCTATGACCCACAACAAAATATTATGGCCGGTGCCAAATATTTAGCATGGTTACTTAAACGCTTTAATGGCAATACCTCGTTGGCACTAGCAGGCTATAACGCAGGTGAAGGCAATGTCGACAAATACGGCGGCATTCCACCGTTTCGTGAAACACAAGATTATGTACGCCGCGTCAATAGCCGTTATCAAAACCTGTACTCCGGAGGCGTCAGTGCGACTACAGCACAATATATTCCTCAGGGTGCAACGGTGATTGCACAGTCTGCGAATTATCAGGCGACTCCTACACCGCCAAGCTATGCACGTGAAGTGATTCGGGTCAGTGAAGGTAACTTTACGGATCGTGTGGTGACAGGCTCATATAGCACCGACAATGCCACTGCTTCAGCACGGCTTAATATTTCGGATTAATCCCGATTTTTTTAGTTGCTTTTGTTTATTTTCCTTGAATTTTCACCCCATTCACCGCATATTGATCAGTACGATTTGTAATTTATAAGTCAGATTACTTTTTCATAATAAGAGGATTTTCTCAATGATGCGGATTGGTTTGTTCTTGCTAACCAACCTCGCGGTACTGGTTGTAGCTGGCATTATTTTGTCACTCTTCGGTGTCGGTAGTTACCATGGCGCGGGTGGCTTAAATCTAGGCAACCTGTTGGTGGTCTGTTTTGTGTTTGGTATGGTTGGCTCCATGGTTTCTCTATTCATGTCAAAATGGATGGCGAAGAAGACCACAGGTACCGAACTCATTGACCCAAATGCACCTCGTAGCCAAGCCGAAGCATGGTTAGTGCGTGAAGTGGCTCAGCTGTCTCAACGTGCAGGTATTGATATGCCAGAGGTGGGTATTTTCCCTTCATATCAATCAAATGCCTTTGCGACTGGTTGGAACAAAAATGATGCTCTCGTTGCGGTCTCTACCGGCTTACTTGAGCGTATGAATGAAGACGAATTACGTGCCGTTTTAGCACATGAAATTGGTCACGTGGCCAACGGCGATATGGTGACTTTGGCATTAGTGCAAGGTGTAGTGAACGCCTTCGTGATGTTCTTTGCCCGTATTGTGGGTGATTTCATTGACCGCAACGTATTTGGTCGTGAAGAAGGTGAAGCCCCTGGTTTGGCTTACTTCGGTATTACCATTGTCTTGGATATTGTATTTGGTATTTTAGCTTCAGCTGTGGTGATGTGGTTCTCACGTTATCGCGAATACCGTGCCGACGAAGCGGGTGCGCGTTTAGCCGGTAAACAAGCCATGATTTCTGCCTTGTTACGTTTACAAGCAGAAACAGAAATGCCTGATCAAATGCCAAAAGAAATGAAAGCATTTGCAATTTCGGCAGGTCAAGAACAAGGCTTTAGCTTAGCTGCTTTGTTCCAAACCCACCCAACGATTGAACAACGTGTCGCAGCGTTACAGCAATTAGATTGCCCGTAATGCATGCCTGGTAAAAAAGCCTCCCCTGTGGAGGCTTTTTTATGCGTGCTTAGCTGCTATGACGCCCCCTCACTGGTACTTCCTAAAACACTGTGCAGCCAGTCAAACATCCAAATCCCACCCAAAATCATCACCGCGCAAAATAAAATTAAAAATACAATGCCAAGTAAGTCCGGAATGTGGATCCATAGCCACGCGACCATTGGGTTGCGCCAAAATTGAGAGTGCTGCTGTTTTCTCTCCAATTCTTCATGCAAAAATGGATGCACAATATGATGATCACTGCTGATCTGATATTCACGTTGAATATGCGTATGCACTACATCCAAAGCACGGCGACTCGGTCGAATAAAGACATCACATACGGTGCCCACGACTGGAATAAAACCCACCGTTGCATCAACCACGGCGAGTTTAATAATTGGATTGAGTTGTTGCTGTGGCACGCCAAGCTGTTTGGCCTTATAAATGGCATAGCAGGTTAACGCAAAGCCTGCCAAATCTCCTGCTACAGGAATGGTGCTTAAGGCCGCATCTGCCCCTACCCCTTGCTTGGTAAATGGAATTCTGACCAAAGAATCCATCATATTGGCAAATTTTGCTAAATCACGTTCCAGTCGAATCACCTCGGTTCGGGTCATTTTCTTCGACTGTGTAGAGGCTATGACCATACTTTCCTTCCCCATGTGAGATACTCAAATCGAGTATCCAAATCAAAAACAGTGTTGCTTACCCACCTTAAAACAACAATAAGGAGGCAATAAACAGATACACCACCACACCCGTGGCATCACAAATTGAGGTCACTAAAGGCGCAGATGCACTCGCAGGATCTAGTTTGAGCTTGTTTAAAATAAAGGGCAAACTCATACCAATCAAACAGCCCAATAAAACAATACCCAACATACTCAGTGCCAACACCACAGCCACCCAAAAATCACCCCGTAGATAGCCTAAAATTGACACCGCAAGCGCCATGGTGGTGCCCAATGCCAATGCCACCAAACTTTCGCGCCCCAATAGTCCAAACCAATCTTTAAGTTCTACATCCCCCGTGGCTAAAGCGCGCACCATTAAGGTCGCAGATTGTGAACCGGCATTCCCACCACTGCCCACCAACAACGGCAAGAAAAATACCAAGACCAGGTTTTGGGCAATAATCTCTTCAAAATAGGCAATACCAATCCCGGAGAGTAAACTGCCAAATACCAAAATGACCAGCCAAAATACCCGATTCTTATACAACACCCAAATGGAAGTCGACTTTAAACTTGGAGCACCATCTGTTTGTACTGCACTCGATTTTAAAAAGTCTTCGTAGCTTTCCGCATTTAAAACTTGCATAGCATCATCATAAGTCACAATACCCACTAAACGCTGTGCGGCATCTACAATGGGGAGTGCCAAAAAACGATAGTGCGCCAAACTTAAGGCAATTTTTTCTTGGTCTTCATCCACCCCACCTGTAATCAGATCTTGAGACATGATCTCACTGACCCATTGTTCAGGCGCAGCTTGGATTAATTGCCGTAAGGAGATAACCCCCAGTAGTTTTTGCTGATCATCTACCACATACAGCAAATATAACGTTTCACGATCTGCTGCACTTTGTCTTAAGGCGGCAATGGCATCGGCAATCTGCATGTCGGGGGCTAAGGTGACAAAGTCTGAACTCATCATGGCCCCAGCAGATTCGGCTGGATACGCCGCTAAGGCCTGTAGCTGCTGCTGTTGCTGCGGGGCCAATTGCGCCAACAATTGTTGCTGTAAATCAGGTGCCAATAATAAATAAAAGTCGGTGCGTTGATCTGAATGCATCTGTGCGGTGAGCTGAGCCAAAATAGGCATAGGTAAATGCTGTGCCAATTGCACTTGATACGCTTCAGGCAAATACTCAAAAGCTGGCGCGGCTTCACTGACCTGTGTAAACAAGCGAATCTGTTGCGCTAGGCTTAGCTTGGCCACAGCATCACTTAAACGAATCACGTGTTGGGTCGGCAGCCATTGCGCTAAGCTGTGCCATTGTTGTTGTTCAATCCACGCTGCCAATTGCGAAAATGTCATCATCATCGTTATGTGGTTTTTTTATTATTTAAAGCCGATTTAATCTAGAACACCAGCAGAGTTTAGTTAAAAAAAGGGATGCCATGCATCCCTTTTTAAGGTTGAGGATTTAAGCTGTTTTGGGTTTAAAAATTGACCGAATCAAAACATACATAAAGGGAATAAAGATCAGCACCAAAATGGTACCAAACACCACCCCACCAAATACGCTAATGCCAATTTCTTGTCGACTCGCCGCCCCAGCACCTACAGCGAAGACCAAGGGCACCACGCCCGCACCAAAGGCAATCGAGGTCATTAAAATCGGACGTAAGCGCAAAGCTGCACCTTCTAGGGCAGCACTTACCACAGATTGACCTTTAGCCTGTGCTGCCGCAGCAAACTCTACGATCAAAATGGCATTTTTACAGGACAAACCAATAGTCGTCAGCAGCGCAATTTGGAAATAAATGTCATTGGGGAAACCTGCAAAATAACTAAACAGAATATTGCCCCCAATGCCCAATGGAATAGCACTCATCACCGCGCTAGGAATACTCCAGCTTTCATATAAGGCAGCCAAACATAAGAAAATAAAACCAATCGAAATTAAGTATAACCATAATGCCTGATGACTGGATTTTTGCTCTTCATACGACAAACCACTCCATGACAGATCCACATTGTCGTATTGATCCACCAGATGTTGAATGTCCTGCATGGCTTGACCACTGCTGATGCCTTTTTGCGTATCCGCTTCCATCTCCAGTGCACTATAGCCCATAAAACGGTTCACAACTTCAGGGCCGCCTGTCCAACTTAAAGTCGAAAACTGATTAAACGGTACCATTTGATTAAGCTGATTGCGCACCGACCATTGGGCTAAATCTTCAGGTTGACTGCGAAACGGTGCATCGGCTTGCATAATCACCCGCTTAATTCGGCCACGATCAATAAAGTCATTTACATACTGCCCGCCCCATGCCGCCGATAAGGTGCTATTAATCGCCGATTGGCTGACCCCTGCTGCAAGGGCCTGTTTTTGGTCAATTTGGACTTTGAGTTCGGCTTTTTCTGGATTGGATTTTTTATCAAGATTTTCAAAGCTGGTGTATTGAGCCTCTTGTGCTTTCATTTGGTGGAACTGCGCCTCTAAATAGTCACGTCCCTGTCCATCAATATCTCGTAGCCAAAAGCTTAAACCATCGGTTTGGCCTAAACCGTTGACAGAAGGTGGCATCATCACCATGACTTGCGCATTCGGATGATGACGAAAATGCGCTAAAGCACGTTCACGAATCGCTTGTGCTGTATTGGCTTTGCCTGAACGAGCATCCCAATGTTTAAGTGCGATAAAGCCTTGGGCCAAATGCTGACCTGAGCCTGAGAAATTACGGCCATAACGGATCATCACCAAATCGACATTGTCTTTTTCTTGCTCAAGGAAATATTCACGGATCTCCTCGCCCACCTCTCGGCTTTTTGATAAGGGAGCGCCTTCTTGCAGTTTAAATTGTAAACTCAAAATGCCTTGGTCTTCACTCGGAATAAAGCTGGTTGGTAAACCACGATAAAACAAGGCAAAGACGCTGATTAAACCCGCAAAGATCACCAAGCTCATCAAGGTATGATCAATACTCAACTTAGACACACGTAAATAGTATTGTTTTAATTGCTCTAAACGATGATTAAAGCCGCGTGCCCATTTAGCTTGCTGTGGCTGCGGTTTTAAAATCAGTGCCGACAAAGCAGGAGTTAAAATTAATGCCACCAACAGCGATAGGCTCATGGCCGCCACTAAAGTGATCGAGAACTGACGATAAATCACCCCTGTTGAACCACTAAAGAAGGCCATCGGAATAAAGACTGCGGTCAGCACCAAGGTAATCCCGACTAAAGCCCCACTAATTTCTTGCATGGATGCAATGGAGGCTTGTTTTGCGGTTAAACCTTGTTCATGCATTAGACGTTCAACGTTTTCCACCACCACAATGGCATCATCCACCAACAAACCAATGGCCAATACCAAGGCAAACAGCGTAAGCGTATTTACACTCATGCCTAACACATACAAAATGGCCAAGGTACCTAAAATTACCACTGGCACAGTAATGGTTGGAATTAGGGTGGCACGCCAATTTTGTAAAAATAAAAACATCACAATGATGACTAAAAGAATGGCCTCAAATAAGGTTTTCACCACTTCTTTAATCGACTCTTGCACAAAGGGCGTGTTGTCGCGTGGATAGACAATTTTATAGCCTTCGGGCAGCTTCTTACGTAAACGATCGACCTCTGCCTGAATCAGTTCAGCCGTGGCAATGGCATTGGCACCTGAAGCCAACGAGACACCCATACCAGTCGAAGGATAACCATTAATGGTGTTATAGGACTGATAATTTTCAGCTCCAAGTTCCACCCGAGCCACATCTTTTAAATACACATAACCGCCTACACGGTCTGACTTTAAAATAATGTTTTCAAATTCAGATACAGTTTTTAAGCGCGTGCCCGAGGTCACTTTGGCACTTAAATACTGTTCTTGTGCAGTGGGCAACTCTCCAATAGCCCCCGCGGCCACTTGGGTGTTTTGCGCTTCAATAGCAGCACGCACATCACTCGGCATCAGCTGATATTGCTTAAGCTGATGCGGATTCAGCCAAATACGCATGGCATATTGTGAACCAAAGACATCCACTTCCCCCACACCATCAATACGTGCCAATTCTTGCTCTAAATGGGTCAACATATAATCAGATAAGGCGATATTGTCGCTTTTACCGGTTTCGTCATAGAGCCCAACCACCATATGCACATTACCGAGTGACTTAAAAACATTCACCCCTTGGCGCTGCACATCTTCAGGCAAGCGATTTAAAGCCCCATTAATCGCATTTTGAACTTGCACTTGAGCAGTGTCCGGATCGGTGCCATTTTCAAAACTAATGCTAATGCGCGCCCGTCCACTCGAATCACTACTCGAGCTAAAATACAGTAAATGATCTAAGCCCTTAATTTGCTGTTCAAGTACTTGGGTGACACTTTCTTCAACCGTTTCTGCCGATGCCCCTGTATACGTGGTCGCGACCGTAATACGCGGTGGTGCAATGTCCGGATAGCGCTCTACGGGTAAATTTAAGGTCGCAAATAGACCCAAGGCCATGACAATGATGGCGAGTACGCCGGCAAAAATCGGCCGCTCAATAAAAAATCTAGATAGCATGAAAAATCATCATTCTGGCGCGACATACAGTACCATGTCAGCGCGAAGCAGTATAAAAATAAGCCTTGATAGTGGGTGAGGGCTACACAAAACTCAAGAAAAATATGCGCTTTTCTACAATGATGGAGAAATCATGAAGATGACATTTTTATGACCGTCATCTTGGTGCAAAATTGCAGCGCAATACTTAAGGCTTTCTTACTTGTCTTTGAGCGCATCATGCTAAAAAAAACGCTACTGATCCTGAGTCTTGGCCTGCTGACAGGCTGTAATGACGACCATAATAAGACCACCGCACCCCAAGTACAGCCTGAATATCAAGTTCCCCAACTGATTGTCGTCGGTCACCGCGGTGCAAGTAGCAGCCGTCCTGAGCACACTTTAGCGGCCTATCAAAAAGCCATAGATGATGGTGCTGATTTTATTGAACCGGATTTAGTGCCAACCAAAGATGGCTATTTAGTGGCACGACATGAAAGTGAAATTAAAGATACCTCAAACATTAGTGATCTACCTAGCTTTGAACATTTAAAAATGCGTAAACAGATTGATGGCATAAGCTATGAAGGTTGGTTTACTGAAGATTTAAGCTTAAGTGAAATCAAGCAATTAAAAGCACGTGAACGTATTCCTGAGCTTCGCCCACAAAATACGCAATACAATGATTTATATGATATTCCAAGCTTAGAAGAGATTATTGAACTCGTCGAACGCCATTATCAAAAAACTGGAAAAATTGTGGGTTTATATATTGAAACTAAACATCCAAGCTATTTTGCGGGTTTAGGTTTGGCCATGGAAGATGCTCTGTTACATACGCTCGCCAAGTATGAATATACCCGAGACATTGCACCTGTCTACCTGCAATCCTTTGAAGTCAGCAATTTGCAATATTTACACGCACAGTTAAGCCAGCATAATACGCTCAAACATGCCAAAATTGTGCAGCTCTATGGTGCCAAGGCAAGTCGTCCGGCCGACTATGTCGCACAAAATATTAATACAACCTATGCTGATTTGGCCACAGCGACAGGACTGCAATACGTTGCCCAATACGCGCAAGGCGTTGGGCCAAGTAAGACCTATATTTTGGCCAATCGTAAAGATGCGATCCCCACCTCTTTTGTCCACGATGCGCATGCTTTAGGCTTAAAAGTGCATCCCTATACCCTACGCCCAGAAAACAATTTTTTACCTGACTATTTAGAATGCAGTACTGAGCCTGCAGACTATTGCGAAAGTGGTGCCTATCGTGAGTTTGAATTGTTTTTCCAAGCAGGTGTCGATGGCGTATTTACTGATGATCCTGCACTCGGTCGCCGTGCAGCAGATGCTTATTTAAAGCAGTTACAACCTTAACGCCAACAATAAAAAAATCCTCGCACAAGGCGAGGATTTTTTTGATCAGATGATCGGTAGATGAATTACATCATACCGCCCATACCACCCATGCCGCCCATATCAGGCATTGCAGGTTTGTCTTCTGGGATTTCAGTGATCATACATTCAGTTGTAAGCATTAAGCCGGCAACAGATGCAGCGTGTTCTAAAGCAGAACGTGTTACTTTTGCAGGGTCAAGAATACCCATTTCTAACATGTCACCGTACTCTGAAGTCGCAGCGTTGTAACCGAAGTTACCTTCACCGTTTTTCACAGCATTGATCACAACAGATGGCTCGTCACCAGAGTTCGATACGATTTGACGAAGCGGTGCTTCAATCGCACGGCGAAGAATGTTGATACCTACGTTTTGGTCGTCATTCGCGCCTGTTAAACCGTCAAGCGCTTTAGCCGCACGTACCAGTGCAACACCACCACCTGCAACCACACCTTCTTCAACTGCAGCGCGAGTTGCGTGAAGTGCGTCGTCTACACGGTCTTTCTTCTCTTTCATTTCAACTTCAGTTGCAGCACCAATTTTGATCACAGCAACACCGCCTGCTAACTTAGCAACGCGTTCTTGAAGTTTTTCTTTGTCATATTCAGACGTCGATTCTTCAATTTGTGCACGGATTTGCGTTACACGCTCAGCGATTTGCGCTGCGTTACCTGCACCGTCCACAAGTACTGTGTTTTCTTTAGAAACAGTCACTTTGTGCGCTGTACCTAAATGTTCAAGTGTTGTTTGCTCTAACTGCATACCGATTTCTTCAGAAATCACCGTACCGCCAGTTAAGATCGCGATGTCTTGTAACATTGCTTTACGACGATCACCAAAGCCAGGTGCTTTCACTGCACATACTTTAATGATACCGCGCATGTTGTTCACAACTAAAGTTGCAAGCGCTTCGCCTTCAACATCTTCAGCGATGATAAGAAGTGGTTTACCCG
>CAVBYE010000070.1:0-13226 GCA_963599285.1 Bacteroidaceae bacterium
GATGCAACAAGGCCGACTGAATAAAGCTGTATTGGCACGTATCTTAGAACTTGAGTTTGATCAAGAGATTGATGTATCTCAACTGATGCAATTGTTGACGCAATCTAATCCGGAAGGATATAGCTATGCAGTTGCAAATCAGCCTGAACAACATGGTTGGTTCGTTGGGGCAAGTCCAGAATTACTTGTCGGTAAGCAAGGGCGTCGTGTATGGAGTAAACCTGTTGCAGGAACTTTAGCACGCGATCCTGACCCTATTCAGGATGAAAAAAATGCAGCACAACTGTTAAGTTCAAGCAAAGATCAACATGAACATGCAGTCGTAATTGAAATGATTGCTGATCAGTTAGCTCCATTCTGTAAACATTTAAATGTACCTAAACAGCCTTCATTAATTCGCACACAACGTCTTTGGCATTTGGCGACCCACATTGAAGGTGAACTGAAATCCAAAGACACCCACGTGCTAGATTTGGTTGAAAAGCTACATCCAACACCTGCTATTTGTGGTCAGCCAACCCATACAGCGAAAGATTTGATTTTGCAGCTTGAACCGTTTAATCGTGAATTGTTTGCAGGCACGATGGGCTGGGCAGATGCTGAAGGGAATGGGGAATGGTCTGTCACCGTGCGCTGTGCACGTATTCAAGAAAATATTGCACGTTTGTTTGCCGGAGCAGGGATTGTAGAAGCATCTCGTCCTGAAGCTGAACATGCAGAAACTGCGGCAAAATTCCGTACTGTATTGGATGGTTTTGCCTTAGATCCAGCAGATATTCAAAATATTCAGGAGTAATAAAAATGCAAGGTTGCGTTCCCTACCCAGTAGAATTTGCTGAAAAATACCGTGCCAAAGGCTATTGGATTGGACAAAATTTAAGTGATTTCTTAACTGAATCGGCTGAAAAATTCCCTCAACAGCTTGCCATTGTTGATCAACAGCATCAATTAAACTATCAAGATTTTGATCAATGGGTCAGCCGTACAGCGACTGCATTACGTCCATATTTTGAAGTAGGTGATAAGGCGATTTTACAGTTGCCAAACCGAGCTGAATTTTATGTGCTGTTCTTTGCCCTGATTCGTTTGGGCGTGTTACCCGTGATGGCCCTAAGTGCACATCGCTATAATGAAATTCAAAGTTTTGTTGCACAAACCCAAGCAAAGGCTTATTTTGCAGCTGATTTTGGTGCACAAAAATTTGATTACCGTGCTTTGGCACGTCAGTGTCAAAATGCGTATAACAGCTTAGAGCATGTCTTTATTTTGGGTGAAGCCCAAGAGCATCATGATCTACACGCGTTGATGCAAAATTCTCATATTGATACTGACAGCTTCAGTGCCACAGGCCCAGAAGAAGTCGTATTCTTACAGCTTTCAGGTGGAAGTACAGGTACACCAAAACTCATTCCTCGTACCCATGATGATTATTTATATAGTGTACGAGAAAGTGCCAAGATTTGTGGTTTAGATCCAAGCTCACGCTTACTGATGGTATTACCAGCGGCACATAATTTTTCAATGAGCTCTGCAGGGGCTCTCGGTATCTTCTATGCAGGTGGTGCAGTGGTATTAGGACAAGATCCAAGCCCTGACGTCGCTTTCCAATTAATGAAACAACATGGGGTTACAGATGTATGCTTAGTGCCTGCATTGATACGCCCATGGATGGATAAAGCAGCTCAAGACCAAGATCCACTCTTAGGACAGTTACGCTGTATACAAGTGGGCGGAGCACGCTTACCTAATGCTGTAGCAGAACGCTTAATTCAAGAATTTAAGGTGAATTTACAGCAAGTATTCGGCATGGCAGAAGGCTTAGTGAATTACACTCGCTTTGATATGTCTGATGAACAAATCATGAATACACAAGGGCTTAAGATTTCAGAAGATGACGAGATCCTTGTTTTAGACAATGACGATCAGCCAGTAGCAGCGGGCGAAATTGGACACCTGCTCACGCGCGGTCCTTATACGATTCGTGGCTACTATAATGCTCCTGAGCATAATCAAAGTGCCTTTACGCCAGATGGTTTTTATCGTACCGGTGACTTAGTCCGTATTCGTGAAGATGGCTGTATTGTGGTAGAAGGGCGTTCTAAAGAGCAAATTAACCGTGGTGGTGAAAAAATTGCGACTGAAGAAGTTGAACAAATTCTAGTCCGCCATGAGCAAGTTCGATTAGTGGCTTTAGTGGCCATGCCAGACGAAGCATTGGGTGAAAAGAGTTGTGCATTTGTCGCATGGCAAGCGCAAGACAATGATCCAAGTAGCGTCCGCCGTGCCATGCAATTACGTCAGTATTTAAAAGACTATGGTCTTGCGACATACAAAATTCCAGATCGTATCGAGTTCATCGAGCAATTCCCTTATACCGCTTTTGGGAAAATTGATAAGAAACGCTTACGTCAACAATTGACAGCCTAATCCATTTAAAATTTAAGATTGAGACCGAATCCATGAGTATTCCTAAAATTGCTGGCTATGCAATGCCACAACCTGAAGAGTTCTACGCCAATAAAACACAATGGCAAATTGACCCACAGCGTTCGGTACTGCTTGTACATGACATGCAACAATATTTCTTAGAGTTTTATGACTTAAATGATCAGCCTGTACCTGAACTACTCAAGAATACCCAAGCACTGATCGCTGCTGCACGTGCACAAAATATTCCTGTGGTTTATACCGCTCAACCAGGTGACCAAACTGTAGAACACCGCCAACTGCTGACTGACTTTTGGGGCACAGGTCTAAAAGCTGATCCAAATATTACGAAAATTCATGATGCTGTTGCACCTGCAGAGCAAGACATTGTGCTCACGAAATGGCGCTATAGTGCATTTAAATTCTCTGATCTTGAACAACGCATGCAGGACTGGGGACGTGATCAACTGGTTATTTGTGGTGTATATGCCCATATCGGTTGCTTAATGAGTGCAGCAGAGGCATTTATGCTGAACATTCAACCGTTCCTTTGTGGTGATGCCTTGGCTGATTTTAGCCGTGAAGAACATGATATGGCACTTAAATATGCCAGCACACGCTGTGCACAAGTTGAAGCGACCCATACGGTGACTCAAGCTTGGCAGGCGACGGCAGGGGAATCAATTTTTGCAGCAAATTCAATTGTCGCTGCAGTCAGTGAGCAACTTGAAATTGCTGCAAACGAAATTGAGCTTGAAGATGATTTGTTAATGCTTGGTCTCGACTCAGTCCGTTTAATGACCTTAGTGGGTCAATGGCAAGCTGCTGGTGCTGATGTCAGTTTCGAAGACTTAGCTGAACAACCAACACTTGCAGCATGGATTGAACGACTTGCAGCATAAGTAAAAAGCATGAAAAAAAAGCAGTATTCATAGATACTGCTTTTTTTGACTACCTCTTAAAATAGCCTAAGTAAAATAAAATATTTACAGAAAAAATAAAAACAAAAAATAATTTTTTTATTTGATTTTAAAAACAAAAAAGGTAAAGTAATCAAACTTTCAAGGAGTGAAAAAATGATTTGGATTCTATTTACGTTAATGGCTGCATTTATGCAAGCATGGCGTAATGCATTCCAAAAACAACTCAGTAGCAGTGTAGATGTTTACGGTGTCACGTTAGCGCGCTTTATTTTTGCGGTTCCTTTTGCTACAGCATATCTCACTTGGATGTATCAAAGCCATCCTGTCACACAAGTGGTTCACTTTAATTCAAAATTCATATTTTATATCATCATCGCTGCGATTAGTCAGATTGCTGCAACTGTACTCATGGTACAACTTTTTAAACAAAAGAATTACGCAATTGGTGTAGGTCTGGCCAAAAGTGAGGCAATCCTTGCAGCAATCATTGCTGTCATTTTTCTTGCCGAACCCTTAAGCCTCTATGCATGGTGTGGCGTCGTGCTCGGTGGATTAGCAGTATTTTTATTAAGTAAAGGATCGAAGCAGACGCAACTCTCATGGTCGACCCTATGTATAGGCTTAGGCAGTGGCTTGTGTTTTGCAATTACGTCTATATTAGTTCGAGAAGCCACGCTACAACTACAGATGTTACCTTACTTACACCGTGCTGCATGGGTCCTATTTTGGGTAATTAGTCTGCAATGTATAAGTATGCTGGTCTATTTGAGCCTATTTAGTCGGCATACCTTAACTGCGATGTTCAAACGTGTAGGTTTGACCTTTAAAGTGAGTCTCTGTAGTTTTTTAGCATCTTTAGGTTGGTTTAGTGCGATGAGTTTACAATCAGTCGCAATTGTCAAAACTCTGGGACAAGTCGAAATTCTATTTAGTTTACTTATCTCAGTATTTTTCTTTAAAGAAAAACTTGCAGCTAAAGACCATCTAGGTTTATTTTTAGTAGTTGTAGCTGCATTATTGGTGATTTGGGCGTAATATATCGGACTATAATCTGAGCTTTACGAAGGTGAGGTGAATCACAAATAAAATTCTAAAAAACTGATATTAATAATAATTTCTTTACATAAGTAAGGAAATAAAAACAAATAATGGTCGTTATAAAAACTTTAAAGGTCAAGTATGCCTCATAACGAAAATAACGTACCCCACTAGAAAAATGTATTTGAGATAAATCATGAATAAAAGGATTGATATACAAATTCTACGTGCTTTGGCTGTAATTTTTGTTGTACTTTTCCATTTAGAAGTCACAGGTATTGAGAGTGGCTTCTTAGGCGTAGATGTCTTCTTTGTTGTGAGTGGTTTTTTAATGGCCATTCTTTATCAGGAAGGTCAGAGTAAACAATTCTTTACCCGTCGTGCTAAGCGTTTACTGCCCGCGTACTTTGTCACTGTGGGAGTGACAATTCTAGTCGCATTATTTGTGGTAAAGCCGTCTGAGCTGCCTCAAGTCGCTGAACAATCTATCTATAGTTTGTTTTTTGCCAATAATTTTGGTTTTTGGGCTCAAAATTCTTACTTTAGTAAATCTGATTTCAATCCACTGTTACACCTATGGTCACTTGCGGTTGAAATTCAATTTTACTTATTTGTGCCACTCCTGGCATGGTTCTTCAGAAAAAGTAAGCTGTTTTTATGGCTTGGATTTTTGGGTTCATTGGCTGCCTGTATCTTCATCCTTGGCCTTTCACCAAAAACTTCATTTTTCATGATGCCATTACGTGTTTGGGAATTCTTAATTGGATTTATTGTTGCCTATTACTTTACACAAAATGGATTAACGAAATATCAGCAATATACTTGGCTTGGAGTTGTAGGTCTTGTAGGTTTGTGTTTGATTCCGCTCATCAATATTAATGGTGAAAGTGTAAGTCGTATTACAGGCCATCCTGGCTTATATGCTTTGTTGGTATGTTTGGCAACAGCGTTGGTTTTAGCATTTGGTTTACCGAAATATTTTTTACAACATAAAATTGGACAATATCTCGCTAAAATCGGTGACTATTCTTACTCGATTTATCTGGTTCACTTCCCAATTATTGTTTTATATTTATATGAGCCGTTCTCAGGTACACAGCTGCATCCGCACAGTATCATTGATCAAGTTATCTTATTTTTATTCATCATCGTTGCTGCATGGCTCATGTATCACTATGTCGAAAATAGAAAGTTTGATCATATAAATAAAGTATATGCGAGTTCATTATTAGGTATTGTCACACTTGCGATTGCGACCAAGTATGTGCCTTATTTCTACGACGAAAAATCAAAGCATCTGTTTAATGCGCTGTACGATCGAGGTCAAATTCGTTGTGGCAAGTTAGTCCGCATTACCGATCCAACAGCCCTAAGTTGCCAGCTAAATTCAGAGAATTTTGCTCAATCGGTTTATTTCTTAGGCAATAGTCATGCGGATGCAGCAAAAGAAGCCTTCACCGCTGTAGCCTCAAAGCATCAATTTAACACGTATTTCTCAGTGTCTAATGAATCATTGCTTACTTCAAATGTTTCTCCTGAAATGGTCATTGCAGATATGCAGCGCCTAAAAAGCAATCATTTGGTTGTGCATTATGCCTCACGTCAATTAAATGCACCTAAATTTGAGGTCTTAGAAAAACTGGTTGATTTGGCCGAGCAACAAAAGATCAAAGTTGATTTTATTTTGCCTGTGCCGATTTACCAAAAGCCAATTCCTAAAATCATGTATGAGCAGCCTCAAATTCAAAGCCTATATACCAAGCAAGAGTATTTTAAAGACAATGCAGATTTATTAGCAGACTTAAATCAATTAACAACGCGCTATCAGAATTTAAAATTGTTTACAGTCATTGATCAATTTTGTCCAACTCAAGACTGTGCCTTTGCAAATACCAAGGGACAACCTTATTACTTTGATAGTAATCATGTGACTTTAACAGGCGCACAACTCATGACCCCAATCTTTGAACAAGTGTTTAAACACAGTTAAAAAGATTTCAAAAATCGCACCCACAAGGGTGCGATTTTTTTGCATTCAAATTTTTATTTCATGTCAGTTTTTAAGCTTAGGGTTAAAATTTTTGCTATCTCCAATGATTGATTTGGAGCCCTCAAGAAATGAATCATTCTGTATTCAAGCGCATACACCAACACAATGGATAATTTTTTGGTTACACAAATGGTTACTAAAACCCAGGTACTATAAATTAAATATCAAATAAACAATTACTTATGTTTTTATATGATGCGTTATATACGCATCATATTTATTTATTGCTATTTAAATAAAACCGATTTAAAGTGCATAACTACATTGCCATGATTGTAGAAGTATTTTTAGCATGAGCCTCTCTGAACAGCGAATTCGCCAAGCCAAACCTAAAGATAAAATTTATTATTTAGCTGATGATGATGGGCTGAGTTTAAAGATTGAGCCCAATGGCACGAAATCATGGAGTTACCGCTATGCAATTCCGGGCACAACAAAACGGCCGCGTGTTAAGTTAGGCAACTATCCAGAACTGTCATTAAAAGCGGCACGGACAGCACGAGACTCAAAAAAAGAATATGTCAGTGCAGGGCAGAGTGAACAAAAGCTTCAGTTACTGACTTTCTCTCGTGTTGCTGAGGAATGGCTGGCATTTAAAATTCAGAATGCTTTATCAGATCAGCCACGTTGTGGCGTATTAGAATTAGCACAAAAATCATTAACCCAAGATATACTTCCTTTATTGGGTGAAAAAGAATTTTTAAGTGTAAAGCGTTTTGATCTGGTGCAGGTGATCCGACATATCGAAAGTCGTGGGGTCAAAGAGCCGGTCAAAAAAGCATGTAGTTATTTGAATCAAATTTATGATTATGCTGTCGCGATGGGTTATACCGACTATAACCTCGCCATTGGTTTACAAAAGATTGTCATTAAGCAGCGGGTAAAACAGCATTATGCTTATTTGCAGCCCGATGAGTTGGGTACATTTTTACATCGCCTGCAGCAGACGCGCGCACACCCCATTGTCAAAAAAGCCTTATGGTTAAAATTATATACAGGGGTTCGAGGGGCAGAGTTATTATCTGCACAAGTACAGCATTTTGATTTGGAAAATAAAATCTGGCGTATTCCTGCGATGCATGTGAAACAGTTTAGACGTCGCGTGGTCCTTGGTATGCAAGTCCCTGATTATTTGATTCCTTTATCTGATCAGGCCATTGAAGTTGTACAGTCTGCCATGGCCTGGTCGGCAGGTGAACAATACATTTTTTCGAGTCCACGCTATGCAGGACAAGCCTTGCACTTCAATACTTTAAATACTTTTATTCGTCGTATGGGCTATGATCGTGAACAACTTTCGTCACATGGTTTACGCTCGACCTTAAGTACGATTCTAAATGAATCGGGACAGTTCCAATCCAGTTGGATCGAAGCGCAACTTTCCCATACCGACAAGGATCAAACACGAGGCAGTTATAATCATGCTGAATATTTAGCACAACGTCAAACTATGATGCAATGGTGGGCCAACTATTTAGATCAATATATGGAGGCGAAAATATGAACTTAGCTAATCACGATGAGATAAATTAATTTTTAAATATTGAATCAATTTCAATATCTTAACCTATATAAAATATGGCGTACTTTTAGAAAGACTAGGGCGTATTTCAGCCCTAGTGAGAAAGTTTATTTTTATTGCGCTGCAGTATTTTGAATATCGACAGCTTTCGGGATTAATTTTAATCCATAGAAAGAGTCCGCTACTTTTTGCTGTGCTTGAATAATTTCAACCGACGGCACATCTACTTGGTTCGGTGAAGGTTTCTTTTGGATCACGGCGCGTGCAATGTCCAAGGTGAGGCCAGTACTTTCAGCTAAAATTTTTGCAGTTTCTTCAGGATTTTTTTCAATCCATGCATCTGTTTCATTCAGCACCTGCTTAATTTGATTGACCGCTTGAGGATACTCGACTTTAAATTGAGGTTGTGATGAATAGAATGAATAGACTTTGGGTAAGGTACTTGAATCAAATAAAATTTTGGCATTGCCTTGAATTTCAGTTGCACTGATGTACGGTTCCCAAATTGCCCACGCATCAATAGCATTTTTATCTAGCGCTGCCCGTGCATCTGCAGGCGTCAACCACACCGGTTCAATATCTTGCCAAGTTAAGCCAGCTTGATTTAAAGTTTCTGAGACAAAATAGTGAGCACTTGAACCTTTGGTTAAACCCACACGCTTACCTTTTAATTCGTTCAGACTGGTAATCTGACTATTATTGGGAATTAAGAGTGCATGGGCTTGGCGTGAAGATTGTTCTGCAACTAAATAACGTAACGGTTTATCAGCGGCTAAAGCAAAAACAATCGGTACATCTCCTGTGTAGCCAAAATCAATTGCCCCCACAGATAGGGCTTCTAGTGTTTGTGGGCCTGCTGGAAATTCTTTCCAACTAATCTTTGTCTCAGGAAAAGCCTGTTCAAAACTTTGATTTTTCTTGGCTACAATAAGTTTTAATGCTGCTTTCTGATAACCAATGGACAGTTCAGTTAAAGGCGTTTGCGTAGCGACAGCTTGATCTTGTTTACTCGTGGTTTGGGTATTTTGAGCTTGACCACATGCGGCTAGAACTACACTTAAGCTCGTGGCAGCAATTGCATATTTAATTTTCATAATAAAAAAATTGTTATTGATTTCGTTAGTTTGAACCATAAAAGCTTGAACCTAGAAAATAAAATCTAAAATTTTGCTATGTATAGTTGATTTTTAAGCATAGAAAAATTAATTAACTATCTAATTGATATTTAAAGAAAAAATAAAATTATTTTGTCTTTTTGGGGTTTATATATTTGTCTGCATAGATCTGCTGTTTTTTTGCTAAATTTTAAGACAGCTCATGGCGATCAGGATCATTGAGGTATCGAGAGGCGAATCTGCGGTTATTACAAAAAACGTTATAAAGCCCCCTACGTCATGACGTTATGTCACTCATCATACGGGTACACTTAAACCATAACGACACGATATAAAAATAACATGACATCAAGACAACGACAGATGGATCCGATGCAACAGCATCAATTGGCACGTTTAAAACAATGCATTGAAACGTATGTCATGCCACATCCTGGATCAGGACAAACTCGCGTCCGTTGGCAAAGTTTGGCACAAGTTGCAGCAAGCGATTTAAATACCGTGAAGTGGTTTGAATCACATGCTGATGCGCTGAGCATTTTATATGAATTGAACGTTGCTGTTGATGAGCAAAGCATTTATGCCGTATGGGCAGCAGAAGGTGGACCGCAGCCGCTTCAGGTTGAGCACGGAAAATGTACAGGGATCAAACCTTGGTGTTCTGGTGCAGGCGTGGTAGATCAAGCCCTCATGACCTATCGCAATGCTGCTCATCAATCACAATTAATTTTGGTGGATTTACATCATGCCAATATTGAAATTGATCACAGCCATTGGCAAGCCGTTGGCATGAAACATACTGCTACTGCTCATGTTCATTTTCATGAGGTGCCGATGACTGATGTCGCTGAGCCCAATGCTTATTTAACACGGCCAGGGTTTTGGCACGGCGCAGCAGGCATTGCTGCATGTTGGTATGGCGCCACAGCCGCTTTAGCACAAACACTGTATCAACAACTCAAATATAAACCGCATCCTTATAAGGCAATGTATTTAGGGGAAATCAGCACCGCTTTACATCTCAATCGACATTATTTTCATCAACTGGCCGAAAAAATTGACCGCTTTCCTCAACACAGCCATGAATATGAAGTACGGATGCTACGTCAGTTCACAGAACAAAGCGCTCGCTTGGTGATGGATCGTGTGGGGCTAGCCCTCGGTGCAGCGCCTTTTTGTCAAGATGCATCCTTTGCACAGCGCATGACAGATTTAAGCGTATTTCTTCGTCAAGCACATGCTGCTTTTGATTTAGAACATATTGGACAATTGGCCATTACACAGGAAGAAAGCCAATGGAGCTTATAAAACATAACATTGTCGATGACCGCGTCATTATGGGCACAGGGACAAGCATACAAGCGTGGCAAGATTGGCCCGGACTACAGCAACTGCCCCCTTTAGATATAAAAGTATCTTTTCCTCAACAACAACGTGTCTGCATTTTAGCTCCCCATCCAGATGATGAGATTTTGGGTTGTGGAGGATTAATTCAGGCACTCGTTGCACAAGGTAATCCTGTTACCCTCATTGCGGTAACCAATGGAAGCGCGAGCCACCCTAAATCTACCCAATACTCAGCGCAGGACCTCGATCACTTACGTCCCCTAGAGAGTCAAACTGCACTCAAATATCTGAAATTACATGATCACATACAGCGTATTGCATTAAACCTACCGGATGGGCAAGTTTATCAACAACAAAATGCACTATATTTGGCCTTAGGCCAAGTGCTGAAAGCAGACGATATTCTGGTCGCCACCTTTAGCCAAGATGGTCATCCAGATCATGAGGGCACAGGGCAAGTGGCGAAAAAATTTGCCCAAGATCATGATTTAATCTGTTATGAAGTTTTAATTTGGGCTTGGCATTGGGCCAAACCCAATGATGCACGTATTCCTTGGTCAAGGGCACAGCGACTCGATTTAAGCCCCATTCAGCAACAACAAAAACGTGGCGCCATCGCATGCTTTAAAACCCAACTTGAAGCGGATCCAAGCACATTAAAACCACCGATTCTGTCTACATCAGCAATCGATCGTGTCTGTAGTGCATGGGAGGTGTATCTATGCTAAAGACACAGCAATATTTTGATCAAATCTATGCCACTAGCCAAGACCCTTGGGGCTATGAGCAACGTTGGTACGAACAGCGTAAGCGCCAAATCTGTTTGGGGGCCCTGTTAAAACCTCATTATCAACAAGCGCTTGAAATTGGCTGTAGCAATGGTGTCTTGAGTGCAGCCTTAGCACCCCGTTGTCAGCAATTATTATGCTTAGATGGTCATTCTCAAGCAATTGCTGCCGCTAAACTACGTTTAGCAGATGCCTCACATGTACACATACAACAAGCCTGGATTCCCGAGCAATTGCCTGATCAACAGTTTGATTTAATCGTGGTGAGTGAAATTCTGTACTACCTTGAACCTGAAAAATTACAGCATGTTATTGCATGGCTCGAAGATCATTTGGCCGATGAGGGCACATTGTTATGCTGTCATTGGCGACATCCTATTGCAGGATTTGAGCTCACAGGTGACCACACGCATCTGTATCTACAGCAACTCTCTTTAAAGCACTATTTAAGTCTCCATGAGCCTGATTTTATTTTGGACGTATGGACCAATATGGCATTCACCTTATCTGAACAGGAGGGCTTAAGATGATTGGAGTGGTCATTCCGGCCTGTAATGAAGAAGATCATATAGAAGCCTGCTTGCAGTCAATACAAGCGGCAATCGCAGTGCTCGACCCGTGTATAAAAGTCAAGATTATGGTGGTCTTAGACAGCTGTGAAGACCAAACCCTTCATCGGGTCATGGCCATGCAAGTACCGTATCTGTGCTGCACGGTGCGCTGTGTTGGTCAGGCACGTGATTTAGGGGTGCGTGCACTCCTTGAGCAAGGCGCCACTTGGGTTGCCTGTACCGATGCCGATAGCCGAGTGAACGCCAATTGGCTCAAGCAGCAACTGCACCATCAACCCACTGATTTAATTTGTGGGGTGGTTTATATAGACGACTGGCAAAATTTAAGCGCACAGACTCAAAGCTTGTATATGGGCCATTACCAAGATCGTATGGGGCATCGTCATATTCACGGTGCTAATTTGAGTTTTAGTGGTGAGGCTTATCTTGCTGTGGGAGGCTTTCATCACCTCAAGTGCCACGAAGATGTCGATTTGGTGCAACGTATGTTGGCCGCTGATTATACTGCTCTATGGAGTAACCAAGTTCGTGTTGCCACCAGTAGCCGTTTACACGGACGGGCGCAGGACGGTTTTGCTGATTTCCTCAATAATTTACACCAACAGCAAGTGATTGAAAAAAGCGAACAGCTTATTGTATTAAACTCTAAAACCTAAGATATTGATTCATTATCAAAAAAATAGCATTGACACTCAAAGGGCAAAAATAGGCTTTATTTTGATCAAAATTGCATATAAATTCGCCACCACCTTTGCAAAGGTGGTTTTTTTTTGCGAAGCATTTTATGGATCTTGTGCAATTGGACGCATCATCATTTTGTCAGGTACAGCAATGCTGCAATCGAATTCCGTTACTCTGCCATCAGAGGGCCCCTCAACTGTGCTTTCTGCACAGCGCATCGCAACCTTATTGTGTTTTTTTAGTCTTGGTTTTGCCACTGCAGCATGGGCACCCCTGATCCCTTTTGCACAGCAACGTATGAACTTCAATCATGCTGAATTTGGTGCCTTATTACTTTGTGCTGGCGTGGGTTCAATGTTAGCCATGGCCGCCACGGGTTATTTAATTCAAAAATTCGGTGCTCGGGTCATAATTGCGTCGATCTTCATGCTGTTGAGCGTAGTACTGCCTTTATTGGCACTCGTTGAAAGTCCGTGGTTGTTTGGTGTGAGCTTATTTTTCTTTGGTGCTGCGGCAGGAAGTTTGGGTGTCGCCATCAATTTACAAGCCGTGATCGTTGAAAAACAATATGCTAAACCAATGATGTCACACTTTCATGGCATGTGCAGCTTAGGTGGCTTAAGCGGAGTTCTGCTCATGACAGCCTTAGTTGCCTTTGGTCTTCATCCATTGATCGCAGCACTGGTCATTGTTGCGCTGCTCTTGTTACTGGGTCTATTTGCGGTGCCGCAATGCTTAAAGCGCGAGGATCTGCAGCAGCAAA
>CAVBYE010000071.1:0-13172 GCA_963599285.1 Bacteroidaceae bacterium
TTTATCTGAAATTTTTGAACGTGCAGTCAAACGTGAAATTTTAGAAGGCGAAATTGCACTGCCGGATGTACCACAAGAAGTTTTAAACAAATATCCAAAAATCGTGGAAGGCATCAAAGGCTTAGAAGAGCAAGGCTTCCCGGTATTGGTTAAAGACGCCTCATTGGGTGGTCAATTCCCTGTGATGTGTGTGACCTTAATGAACCCACGTACAGGCGGTGTATTTGCCTCA
Source organism: Bacteroidaceae bacterium (assembly GCA_963599285.1). GTDB lineage: Bacteria > Pseudomonadota > Gammaproteobacteria > Pseudomonadales > Moraxellaceae > Acinetobacter. Next base: position 233 of record CAVBYE010000071.1, read on the forward strand.
TTTGGTGCTCATCCAAATATGCAAGTGGCGATTGAACGTAGTTTGACTGAACTGTTACAAGGCCGTAGTTTTGAAGGTTTAAATGATTTACCGAAGCCAACCTTCAATAGCCATGCAGTGACTGAGCCAAATAACTTTGTGGAACTCTTTATTGACTCAAGTGGTGTGGTGTCATGGCGCTTCTTTAGTGCCAAATCAGACTATGCCTTTAGTGCATGGGACTTTTCAGGTGAAACCCATGAAGAAGCAGCGGCACTGTTTGCTATTCTTGAAGATATGGGCAAAGAAGTCTATATGGCCGTTTACAAGCATTTAGGTGCAACTGCTTGTCGTATCTTAGTACCTGATTATTCAGAAGTCTATTTAGTTGAAGACTTGGTGTGGGACAACACCAATAAAGCGCTGAAATTCCGTGAAGATATCTTAAATCTACATCGCTTAGATGAGCAACAGCTTGAAGCTTTAGTCGAACGTCTTGAAGAGGCGGAAGAAGATGATTACACCGAAATTCAAACCCTAATTGGCATTGAATTTGACGACAATACTGTCTGGGGTCAGCTGACCATCTTAGAGTTAAAGTTATTAATTTATCTTGCACTTGAACAATTTGAAGACGCCCATGATTTAGTGGGTCAGTTCTTACAATACAACACCAATACCGTAGAACGTGGTTTATTCTACCAATGCTTAAATGTGGTGCTTGAAGTGTTGCTCGATGATGACATGGACATCGAAGACTACGAATTTAACTTCCGCCGTATGTTTGGTGACGAACGTATGGATGCTGCCCTTGGCTCGGTTAATGGAGACGTCCGCTTCTATGGGCTCACAGAAACCAGCATGAAACTGGAAGGTTTAGATCGTCATTTACGTCTCATTGACAGCTATAAAAAGCTTCATGCTGCACGTGCACGCTATGTACCTGCTTAAATCTGTCCCTATGCAGTGAAAGAACTCCCTACGGGGAGTTTTTTTATGCCCATTGCTTTGGTTTTTTTGATCCAGCACTTTGGCTTATATGAGTTTCACCTACTTTAAGCACATCGTATAGTGAACTGACACAGAGAAAATAAAGATAAAGATTAAAATAAAAAAGGAAGACGCCTATGCATTTAGATCAAAAACATGTTGATACTGTCGTGGTCGGTGCAGGTCAAGCCGGCATTGCAATGAGTGAGCATCTGACCCAATTGGGCATTTCGCATGTGGTTCTTGAAAAACATCGCATTGCTGAGGCTTGGCGCTCACGCCGTTGGGACTCTTTGGTGGCCAATGGCCCCTGCTGGCACGACCGCTTTCCCAATATGGCCTTTGATGCAGATCCTGAAAGCTTCGTGCACCATGAGCAAGTGGCACATTATTTTGAACACTATGCCAAGCAGTTTAACGCGCCAATTCATACTGGAATCGAAGTCTATAAAGCCTACAAACATCAGCATCACTTAGGATTTGTTGTCGAAACTTCAGCAGGTACCCTTTACAGCCAACGTATTGTTGCTGCCACAGGGGCGTTTCAAAAAGCGGTGATGCCTGCTGCTGCACCAGTTCAACCCAATTTTTATCAAATTCACTCCGACCAATATCGTAATCCTGCACAATTGCCCGCAGGTGCGGTGTTGGTGATTGGCTCTGGCGCATCGGGGGTACAAATTGCAGATGAGCTCAATCGTGCGGGGCGCAATGTCTATTTATCGGTCGGGCCACATGAACGTCCACCGCGGCGCTATCGTCATCGTGACAATGTGTGGTGGTTAGGGGTCTTGGGTGGCTGGGACTTTATGAAAACCGATCAAACACCCCTCAAAGGTTTGGCAGTAACAGGTGCCCGTGGCGGCGTGAGTATTGATTTTCGGGTGTTGGCTGAACAAGGGATTACCTTATTGGGCATGACCAAAGCCTTCGAACATGATCATGTCTATTTTCAACCCGATTTGGCCAGCAATATTTATGCGGGTGATCAATCGCTGTTTCATTTTCTCGATCAAGCCGACTGTTATGTGACCCGTAATGGTTTGGATTTACCGGAAGAACCTTTGGCCCGACAATTGCGCCGTGATCCAGAATGCGTCACTGAACCCATTTTACATCTCAACCTGCCTGAGGCCAATATTCAAACTGTGATTTGGGCCTCGGGTTATCGCTGTGATTTTAGTTGGTTACAAGTCAATGCCTTTGATGCACAAGGCCAGCCACAACATAAATTAGGGATTTCAAGTGAACGTGGGGTGTATTTTTTAGGTCTGCCCTATTTATCGGGCCGCGGTTCAAGCTTTATTTGGGGGGTATGGCATGATGCGCAATATATTGCCCAACATATTCGAATTCAGCAGGCCTATTTGGACTATCAACATCCCTATGACCCCATGCAACACAGCGCTTAAGCTGTAATTGCTCAGATTTTGGTGGTATTGCAAGCAAGCTGTATGAAGGTACTGCGATGGACAAAGAAACGCAACAACGTATTGATTTGGCGGCAGCCTTTCGGCTGTGTGCCAAGCTTGGGCTACATGAAGCCGTTGCCAATCACTTTAGTGCCGCGGTTTCTGACGATGGCCGCTATTTTTTATTAAACCCTAAATGGGTACATTTTTCACAGATTCGGGCCAGTGATTTAATCTTACTTGATGCTCAACAGCCTGACTGTTTTGACCAAAGCCAAATTGATGCCACCGCTTGGGCAATTCATGGCCAAATTCATCGTCTTCGACCTGAGGTGCAGGTGATTATGCATTTGCATCCCATTTTTGCCACCACTTTATCGTGCTTACAACAGCCTGAAATTATTCCCATTGAGCAAAATAGTGCACGTTACTTTCAAAGGGTCGCTTATGATATGCACTATAGCGGTATGGCAGATCAACAAGCTGAAGGACAACGTTTAGCGAAGTGCTTGGGCAACAAACAGCGCCTCATGATGGGCAACCACGGCGTTATGGTCTGTTCCGACCAGATTGGCGTGGCATTTGATGATATGTATACCTTAGAGCGTGCCTGTCAAATTGTGGTGCAGGCCTATGCCACCGGACAAGCCTTAAATCGACTCAGTGATGCAGTGGCTGAAAAAACCGCGCAAGACTGGGAAGGCATTCGCGATTTTAGCCAAGCGCATTTCGAACAAATGAAAGCCATTTTGATCAAAGAAGATCCAAGTTTTATGGATTAATTTCAGCATAAAGCATGATCTAGTCCATTAAAGTACCTATTAATTTCGCTAAAAATGCATCACATGCTGCTAATTGAGTTAATGCCACATGTTCATTCGGTTGGTGTGCCACAGCAATATCCCCCGGCCCACAGACGACAACGGGGCAGTTCAAGGCATGTTGAAATAAGCCGCCCTCGGTACCAAAAGACACATTGGTGGTTTGGGTATTGGCAGGTAATAAAGCCTGTAACAGCGACACTGCCTGTACCGTTGGTGAGGTCAACAGTCCTGGATATTGAATGGTTTCTTCAATACTCACCTGATGCTGTGTTGCATCAAGCGCAGCTAAAATATCGGCCTGAATGTCAGCACAATCGTCTTGTGCCAAATGACGAATTTCATAATCCACTACACATTGGTTAGGCACAATATTAAGCGCCGTGCCGCCGGAGATTTTGCCCACGTGCAGCGTGGTATAAGGAATGTCATAGCCTCGGTCTTGTACACCATGCGCTGCTAAATTCGCCTGCACGTGTTGTACCGACTGAATCAAGGCCGTTGCGGTATAAATCGCATTTTGAAAGCGCGGTGCTAACGAAGAATGTCCCTCTTGGCCATGGCAGGTGGCACGATAGGCAGTTTTACCTTTATGTGCCAAGGCCATGTGCATCATGGTCGGTTCACCAATAATACACACTAAAGGGGGGCTGATTTGTTGCTGGAGCTGTGCCAAAATGCCACGTACTCCAATGCAGCCAATCTCTTCATCATACGAGATACATAACTGCAGTGGACGTTTCAAAGCTAATTTTGCAGCTTCAAGCATGGCCACAATGGCACAGGCCAAGAAACCTTTCATGTCAGCCGTGCCCCGACCATATACTTGACCTTGCTTTATGGTGGCTTGAAAGGCAGGCGTGTCCCACTGTTGTCCGGCAATTGGCACCACATCAGAATGTCCAGATAACAAAATACCTCGGCCGGACTGCCCCGTACTGGCAAACAAATTGGCCTTATTTTGTTCAGCATTAAAATCCAAAATCACGTGAATTTGGTGCTGTTCAAACAATTGCTGAACATACTCAATTAGGGCTAAATTACTCCGATAGGAGGTGGTGTCAAACGCGATCAGTTGTTCTAATATAGTTAAACTGTTGATTTGCATGCATCAATCTCAATGATATGGGCGTGACTGTGTTTCATATGTGGGTCATAAAATTGCGCTGCACTCATCCCCGGAATATATTGATTCGAAATAAAGGCACGGCAGCGACTAATAAACGCTTGGGCCACAGTATTTAAGACTGCATTTTTTGCTGTGGCTAAACCAATATGCAATGGACGGTGCGTTCCTGCAAGTCTTAAACGTAATAATCGCTTGCCATCTAAGGCATAATTATTTTTTGGTCGCACATTTAAAATGCTGTAGCCCAAATCATTGGCCACCATAGAACGCACAACATCCATATGCCGTGAGCTGTGCGCCACGCTTGGGCTCAACTTGTGCTGTCGAAACAGGGAAATCACATAATCGTTATTATGCGGTAAGTCCAACAGCACCATGGGTAAATCGGCCAACTCTTCTAAGGTCACTGCTGGCTGCTTGGCCAAAGGATGGGTTTCACTGACCAACACATGAGGCGGCAGCATGGCTAAGGCTTCAAAATGGATCGCTTCTGGATCGAGATTTAAGTCATAACAAATGACGACATCAAGTGCATTGTTCAATAAACCTTGCATTAAGCTCTGCTGATCTTCCTCGCAGACGCTTAAGTTCACTTGCTTATATAGGTGCTGAAAACCTTGCACAATTTCTGCATACAATAAGGGTGCTAAAGCGCTAAAACAGCCCAACTTGAGTGGCCCACGAATGGTGCCGGCACATTCTGCGGCTAAGGTGTATAAACGGTTCGATTGCGTCAGAATCACCTGACACTCTTGCATAATTTTTTCGCCCACCAAGGTGAGAATGAGCCCTTTGGCATGTTGGCGAATAAACAGTTGCACCTGCAACTCCGCTTCGATATGCGCAATGGCCGCAGAAATTGAGGGTGAAGAGACATGAATTTTTTCTGATGCCGTAATGATGCTGCCACTTTCTGCTGTGGCAACAAAGTATTGCATTTGGCGTAAAGAAATACGATTTAACACGTTTGCTCCTGTCATCGAGCAGCTATTCGTCCCCGGGGACCGCATAGCGCGGTGCACCTGCAGGATACTGTGCACGCACGAGGTAGTCATTGACTTGTGGTGCATAACGCTGCCAAAGTTGGCTTAAATCTTCAATCGGTTGTTCTGACCAATCGACACGTAAATCGACCATCGGCCAGCTGAGTCGGTCGACGACCAACAGGGCTGCCGAATGCACTGGACCTGCTTCTCCTCCTGCCTGTAATCCCTGGGCTAAAGCCTCGATTAATCGGCTACTTAATTCACCTGTAGCTGTCTGAAAGGCATCCAACATGAGCGTGGGTACATCTGCATGGGCCAATAAGTTGCCGGCACAGGCAGCATGTATACCTATACAGTGTGCTGCAATGCCGAGTGCCCCTGCACCCGTATAAGCAGCCGGTGTATCATGACTGTTGATCAGCAACAATTGTCGATATTCAATGCTGTTGGTGTGAAACACCAATTCTTGAATGGCATCTTGGGGACTGACATCATAGGTCACCATATCAAGCAAAATGTTTGCCAATTGGGGATCTGTAATATTTTGGCTGGCAGCCACCCCAATCCCTGCACGGGCTTGTAGACAGCGTGCTCCAACCGCGGGAGATGATGAACAAATTGCTGCCCCAAATTGACCCGTTTTTTTACAGCGTGCCACAATTGAAAACGTCATCTTGCTCTCCTCATCGATCGCCTAATACGGCAATGGCATCAATTTCAACCAACCATTCAGGACGTGCTAAGGCCGATACCACAATCCCTGTCGACACCGGATACACCCCTTTGAGCCATGTTCCGACCACGCCATAGACCGCCTCACGATAACGCGGATCCGTCAAGTAAATGGTAATCTTGCAAATATCTTGCAGCTCACCACCAGCTTCATGCAGTAGCGTTGCAATGTTCTGCATCGCCTGCTCGGTTTGCCCGGCCGCATCTGCCAGACAAACATTGTGTGCTGTGTCTAAGTTTTGTCCCACTTGACCACGTAAAAACACCATCTTCCCCTGTGCCACCACCACTTGGCATAAATCGTTGTCGAGTTTTTGTTCAGGATAGGTGTCTTTACTGTTAAATGGTCTGATCCGAGTATGCTTCATGGATGGACTCCTCAGCGTGATCTTTTGAGTATGCAACATGTGGCAAAATCTACAATTTTGATTTTCCGTGCCACTGCTTTACTTTTTCTATGTACTGTTATGCGGCATAAAAAAAGGACCCGGGGTCTACATGGCCGAGTCCTGTGGCAAAACGCCTCAACTGTATGCAGGTGCGTGTGCTTAACTTACCTGCGAAAAGCTGTCAAAAGACCAATAACCTCGTTGTTGGTCAGGTTGAATTGGCCATTGATAGGCCTGCTGAAGTAACTCAGCTTGCATCACCTGCTGCGCTGTGCCTTGGGCCAAGACCTGTCCTTGGGCCATTAAGACAATTTCATCGCAGTAGTTGGCAGCCAAACTCAAATCATGTAGCACAATGACTGCACTCATGCCCTGTTGTCGCAATTGGCGCAGCTGCTGCATCAATTGATGTTGATGCTTAATATCCAAATGATTATTGGGCTCATCTAGCAGTATTAAACGGGTATCTTGCATGAGGGCACGTACTAAGGCCGCACGTTGTTTTTCTCCCCCAGACAAAACACTTAAACGCTGATCGATATGATCAAGCAGTTCAAAGGTTGCCAACAGTTGCTGCGCCTGCGCTAGATCCTGTTGACGTGGACGCGATAACCAACCCAAATGTGGATAGCGCCCCAACAACACATATTCTTTTAAGCTCAATGGACTCGCAAAGGTTTCATGCTGCCCCACCCAAGCAATTTTACCTTGCTTGAGCAGCAGACGTGCAGATTGCCCCATACAGGTGAGCATTTCACTGGGATATTGCCCCAGTAGTCCCCTGAGGAGGGTCGATTTACCTGCTCCATTGGGTCCAATAATGGCCGTGATTTTTCCCTCAGGCAAAATTAGCTCATCGATCTGCAAAATAGGCGTAGCCCCCATGCTCACCTGTAAATTTTTCAAATGAAATAGCGGCATACTCATGCTTTTAACCCTCGCATAAACAACCAAATAAAGAAAGGTGCACCCAAGAGCGCGATCACAATCCCAACGGGTAAATCAATGGGGTAAACCACATGACGGGCAAAAGTATCCACCAGCAGTAAAAAAACAGATCCAATCGCAGCAGATTTGAGCATAATACTGGTTCGGGTGCCGCCCCATAAGGTTGCCACCACATTGGGAATCATCATCCCCAAGAAACCAATCATTCCAGATAAGGACACAGCAGCACCCGTCAATAAAGCAGTTCCCAGCACTGTTAAAATACGCGTGCGCTGAATTTGTATGCCCATGGAACGTGCTGTTTCATCACCAAGTAATAAAATATCCAAGCTGCGTCCTAAAGGCAGTAAAATCAACAGCCCTGCGAGCATGGTCAGCAGTGCATAGTGAATCGGCACAAAACCTGCACTACTCAAAGTGCCAGACAACCATGTTGTCGCACTGCGCAGTACCATATCATCGGATATAAACAAGATCAGGCTTACGATGGCGCCACAAAATGCACTCAATGCAAAGCCAATAATCAAGAGCCCAAAACGGCCCGCGGCCAAGAGATGATGAATGCTGAGCACCAAGCCACAGGCCAGCATTGCCCCGACAAAAGCTGCCAAAGAAATCCCTAAGCCACCTGCGCCAAAGGCCAACACCATGACGACGCCTAAAGCTGCACCGCTTGAAGTGCCCATTAAGCTTGGATCAGCCAAAGGATTGGCAAATAAGGCCTGCATGGCGGCCCCTGCCACGGCCAATGCCCCACCTACCATGAGTGCCACCACAACCCGTGGCCAACGTAACTCCCAAATGGTCGGATCAATGAGATCAGGGCGTTGCCACTCCCCCAAACCTGTCCCTAAACAGAGCCAAATACACAGTGCCGCCAAGGCTGCCCAAAGCACAGCTTTGGGCAGCGCATACCACGCTGTAGACCACGGCTTAACGAGCAAGCGCATGGAGTCGATCGACCACTTTAGGGCTGTTTAAATCAAGTCCAAAGGCTTCACCCGCACTCAAGGCCACAATCTTTTGTTGTTGTGCCGCAGCACTATTTTTCAGTTCTGGACGTGCGCCAAATGCAGTGACACTGCCGCCCACCATCGCTAAGCTATGTTGCGTAATGACCACAACATCAGGTTTCATGGCGACCCATGCTTCTCGGGTCACCGGTTTTAAGCCTTGAATGTGTGCCGCTGCATTAATGCCACCCGCAAGACGAATCAAGGTATCAGAAACTGTGTTCTTACCCGCCACAATTTGCCCATCATAGGTAAAGACATAGCGCTTACCGGTTTGCAGACGAGGTTGCATTTGTTTTGACCAAGCAGCAGATAAGGCTTTGGCCTCATTGGCTTTACCTAAAAATTCACCTATTTTCACAATGCCTTGACTAAAGGACTTTTCATCTTCTGTGGCCATGACATTTGCTGCACGCACTTTATGTTGGCTCAGTTGTTGATAGATACTGCTCGGTTGTGCCTGAAAACTACCGAGCACCAAGCTCGGTTTCAGTGCAATAATCGGCTCGGCACTTAAGTTACGAAACATGCCAATGTCTTTGGCATGGGCTAGGCTTGGGGCTTTGCTTAAGCTATCTTTACCAACCACCATTTTTTCAGCTTTTAATGCCACCACAATATCTGCAACATCACTGCTGAGTACCACAACGCGTTCTTGTGCTTGCGCCCATGCCATAGCTGAGCAGGCGATTCCTGCAACGGCCAACTGTTGAATCCCTTTCATACTGATCTTCCTCACTTAAGCAGCCGCAACCTTATCAACAATCGAATGCCCCGTACTCTGTTGGAGTACGTTACGCCATGCCTCAAGTTCAGCTTGACCTTCAACCCGTTGACCAAAAATGGTCAAGACGCTGTTGCCTTCACGGTCAAGACAGTCAATACAGCTTACAATGCCATCTTGAGTCGGACGCAGCACCAACCACGTGCTGTATACAGCGCTGTCATCTAGATGCAAGGTAAAACCGTTGTGTTTGGCATCAAAAATATTTAACCAGCCCTGTAATCGGGAAATATTTTTGACCGTGCCGGTTTGAATCTGAATAATGCCGTCATTGCCCACAAACTGAATCAATGGCACATCTTGGGCTGCGGCGGTGCGTAACACAGTTTCAATATGTTCAGTGCCAAGTTTAAAGGCATAGCCCGCCGGTGCATGTTGGAAGGCATCTAAACGATTGAGTTTATAGTCTGCCATCAAACCAAAGAATTGATGCACATTGCTCATTGCACGCCAGCGCTGCTGAAAAGCGTGAGTATCCTCTGCACTCAATTGCACACGGGCACGTGTTTGCGGTTGGGCAAGTGCTGCAAAACTAGGTAATTTTTTGGGCTGCTTAAAATCATCAATAATCGCTTGCCACACTGCAGTGTCATCACTACGTAAGTACACCTTTTGTAAGGCATGTCCTTGAGCATCAAAGAACTGAATTGAACGCATGGTTTTACCGCGGCTTTCAAAATCATAGGCCATCACATGTTGCCAATGCTTCGGGAACATACGCACATCATATCCGCCGACATCAATGGCCATGATCACATGCGGCGAAGTTTTAAGCGGCTGAATACGGGTGTTTTTTTCATGTACTGTGCAGCCATTACGTACCATGAGCTGCACCTCTTGAATGGCACTCAGACGTTGTAACACGGCTAAATAATCTTGTCCCAAGTAGTGCACGTCAGGTGCTGTAGTTAATAAAGCCCCTTCACTAACGTTTAAGAGTTTTGCTGCGTCGTATTGAAACAGATAAGCATTTTCAGATTTTAATTGTTGATATTGCTGCCAAAGCGTATTCATTGATGATTTTCCTGTGGGCGCACTAGATTAGAATTTAAGTTCAAGGGCGGCACTAAACGCACGACCCATTTGTGAATAATGATCTTTATATTGCATTTGACCCGTGGTGTTTAACCAGAGCATGTCATTGCTTAACCAATACATTTTGTCCAACACGTTATGTACATTGACGTTTAAACGTGCTTGCGGATGAATCTGCCAAAATCCCCCGATATCGAGCAAAGCATAGCCTGGTGTTTTGGGCGTGGTGGCATGTGAGGTCGAATAATCAGACTTATCATCGCTGAGGGTCCAATGTGCAAAGCTGCCCCAACGTTCTTGGGTATATTCTGCCCCTAAACGCACTTTGAGTGGCAACTCACTGTTCATGTGACTGTCATCTTCTGTATTTATGCCACGCATCCAAAACACGCTGCCATTGATATTGAAAACAGGGCTGATACTGTATTGACCCGATGCTTCTAGACCATAGGTTTCCACCCGATCTAAGTTTACGGCTGACAATTCCATGATCATCGGATCATTCACGGTTGGGCGGCCACCCGCAGGGGCTTGGGTACGTACCGTTTGCCCTTCTTCGATAAAGTTTTTGTAGCGGTTATAAAAGGCTGTGACTTTGGCTTGTACTTTGTCACCGGCATGTAACCAACCCAACTCAAAGTTATCCGATTGTTCGGGTTTTAGATCTGGATTAGGGACGTTGTAATACTGAATTGCGCCACCGAGTACGCTGTGCGAGGCAGCGCCCTGTGCATCAAATTGTGGGGTTTTAAAGCCACGTGCATAGGAAGCAAAGATTTGATGATGCTGATTGAGTGCTTGACTCAAGGTCAAACTAGGCGACAACTGTGCATAGCTTTTTTGCGCCACCATATCTTCAAAATCTTTGCCCGCCTGATTTTTTAGCCGTGGAAAATCCGTCGCGTCTGGCGTCGATTTTTCATGGGTATAGCGTAGGCCGGGTAAAATGCTCAATCCATTTTCAAAGGCCCAACGGTCACGTATATAGGCGCTCCAAATTTTTCGGGTTTGATCTGGGTAATACAGTTTATCGTCAACTTCGGTCTGAATGATGCCTTGAGTATCGTACTGTGCACTGTGACGATTGGTTGAGGTCTCAACCTGTTTATATTCTGTGCCGGCCACAATATGATGCTGCCCCCATGCAGCAACATGCCATGCAGCTTCCATATAGGCACGTTCTAGGTCTTGGTTATAGCCTTGTAGATGACGCTCTTGCAAAGCCGCCTTAGGTTCGATTTGTTGCATTTTGGAGTTGAGCTGCTGCGCATCAAGCCCAACTTTAAGCCATGTTAATGCCGTGTTTTGAGTGGGTGTATATTGGTATTCTAAGCTGCCGCGGCGACGCTCACTAGCCGTATCATCAAAACTTCCCACACTGATTAAGTCAGTCGAAGCACCGTCTCGTTCAAATTGCTCAAACATAACACGCCATTGATGTTGATCATGCTGTAGCTTCGCTTTGGCTAAAATATTTTGCGCTTGGTTATCTTGACGGTTGGCTTGTGGCCCTGCTGTTTGGGTTTCTTCATAGTCACGGTGGGTATACATTAGCAAACCTTCGGCATGTTGGTTTTGAGCAGCTACCCCAGTGGTCGAACTCCAGCCTTTATTGCCGCTGTTGAAGGCAAATTTTTGCAATACGCCTGCGTTGTGATCATTGAGCAGTAGATCGTGAACCTCAACTGTACGCATATTCACGGCCCCGCCCATAGCATCACTGCCATAACGTGCATCAAAAGGACCTTTGACCACGTTAATCTGGCGAATGGTATCTGCTTCAACCAAATTTTGACCAAAGGTCATTCCATTTTTAGCGCGTGCACTGCTGCCGCCATACCAAAAACTGTCTTTAAATGCATCGGGTAGGCTTAAACCATCCACCATCGCCAGCACGCGATCGTCAGAAATCCCGCGAATATTTAGGTTGCCGTTGCCTAAACCGGATTGCGATTCAACTTCCACCCCCGGTTCATAGCGCAGCATACTTTTAAGATCTTCTGCTTGCGCTTGATCTAAATCTTTGCGTGACACGGTTTGGCTATGTTGCTCAAGCTCAATCAACGCTTTTTGCTGCAAATAAATCGTGGGCATCGCCACAGCATTGCCTGTGGCTGCAGTATTGGCCCATGTTTGCGTTGCAAGAAGTGCCGAAATACTTAAGGCAAGATAATGTTTGGAGGTCATAGCTTACTCTGTGGTGCAAAAATCCGTTGCGATTACCAATAACACTTAATAAAAATGATTTTGATAATTATTTTCATTTACATTATTGGGAGAAATTATTACACTTGTCAACACAAATCATACAAACAGCGTGAAATTTACAGAATAAGGATCTGCACAGCGTGGATTCGCATCATCATGCTCAAACAGACACGGCCTAAACGTGGCACGGATCTGCACAGCCATTCACGTGTTACTCAATCATGGATACTTTGAAGCATGCGAAGGCTTAGCTTGCATATAGGATAATTCGACTACGATGGGGTAAAATATGGACCTTATTTCCCAGTCACGCGGCGTGTAAGGCGCATTGAAAAGTGGTTGATCGGGCACAGCCCTAACCTGCTGCAACTGCCATTTCAATGAGATACAAACGATGAAATCGGTCACTTGATCTTGATAAAGGGAATGGTTGAAATTATAATAATAACTATTAAATTACAGTTACTTATAAATTTATTAAAATCTAATGTCGCTGATTTAAGCCATTTTTATC
>CAVBYE010000072.1:0-12780 GCA_963599285.1 Bacteroidaceae bacterium
ACCTGAAGCCCATCCAATTTTTCGCTATTTAACCAACAACAGTAAAGGTGTGCTTGGTAATGGGATAAAATGGAACTTCACTAAGTTTTTGGTGAGCCGAGAGGGTAAAATTTTGAATCGTTTTGCCCCTGCAACCAAGCCTGAAAGTTTAAAAGAAGAAATTGAAAAAGCGTTGTAATCCTTTATAAAAAATGTCATTGAGGCGACTTGAGTCGCCTGAATTGACCCACATATTTCCAACAACAGGATCATCATGATGAAATTATTACAGCAATGGGTGGGGTTAGGCTTGCTGTGTGTGAGCAGTCCAAGTATTTTTGCCAATACGCCCGATTTAACCGATGCATTAGAAGCAGAACTGAGTGTGTTGTTAAATGCCAAACAAAGTGCTTACATCCCGCAGGCAGACCCAAAACTTGAAAAACAATTGGCACAACAAGCTAAAAAATCCAATTATCAAGTGAGCTGGATTAAGCGTCCTAAAATTGAATTTACTGATGGCGATTATAAGGGCTATAAAAATCCAGTCTTAATGCGAATGACGGTGTTGGCAGATGATGGTCGTATTGTCAAAAGTGAAGTTGTACGCAGTTCAGGCTCAAAATCAATCGATCAAAAACTGATTCAAGCCTTGGCCTCCGCACAACTAGAGGGGATTCCCAATATGGAGCGTAATGTGATTTATAGCTTTATTCACGAATTTAGTATCAACAACTCCTAGGCAGTTGTTGATTCTCAACGCATCACAAAACGGCTTTGAGACGTGCAATCACTTGCTCACATTGAGCAAGATCAGCCACCAAAGCCAAACGCACATGGTTTTCACCCGGATTCCCTTCTGGGGTATCACGTGATAAATAGCGTCCCGGCAGGACTTTAATATGGGCTTTTTGCATCAGCATTTTGGCAAAGGCTTCATCATGCTCAACTTTTAGCCAATAGTAAAAGCCCGCATCGGGTTTTTTGAGTGGCAGCAAGTGACCCAGCTCCTGTTGGAACAGGTCAAACTTGGCACGGTACTGTACCCGATTCTCTTCCACATGGGTTTCATCATTCCATGCCGCAATCGAGGCCAATTGGTGCTGAACTGGCATCGCAGCGCCGTGGTAAGTACGATACTGTAAATAGGGCTTGAGTAAATTCGCATCCCCGGCAACAAAACCTGAGCGCATTCCAGGCAGGTTAGAACGCTTCGACAGAGAGTGAAATACCACACAGTTCTTATAGTCATCACGGCCGATTTCTGCACACACTTCAAGTAAGCCGACAGGTGCCTCATCAAACCATAATTCTGAATAACATTCATCCGATGCAATGACAAAACCATATTGGTCAGACAAGGCAATCAAGCGTTTAAATTGTGCTTTAGACAATACTGCACCAGTGGGGTTGCCCGGTGTGCACACAAACAGCACTGCGGTTTTTTCCCAAACTTCAGCAGGTACAGCCTCGAAGTCACCTAAATAATTGTTTTCTTCGGTGCAATTAATAAAATAGGGCTTCGCCCCTGCCAATAAGGTTGCCCCTTCATAGATTTGGTAGAAGGGATTTGGCATGACCACATAAGGGGCTTGTTCACGGTTGATCACGGCCTGTATAAACGAAAAAATCGCTTCACGGGTACCCGATACCGGCAAAACATGCTGATCTGCACTGATGTGATTCAAGTGAAAGCGGCGGGTTAACCACTGGGCAATACTTTGGCGTAACTCAGCAAGACCTTTACTGTTGGGATAACTCGATAAGTGTGCAAAATGCTCAACAATCGCTTGTTTGACAAATTCGGGTGCAGGGTGTTTGGGTTCGCCAATGGCTAAGGAAATCAGGGGTAAGTTGGCCGGTTGTAAATCCGAAAACAGGGTATTGAGTTTTTCAAATGGATAAGGATGTAATAAGGACAAACTAGAGTTCATGAAGCGAATACCGAAAATATAAATTAATAATTGCTATAGACTTGGTGTGAAGCTTGATCTAGAGCCGCTTTTAAGCGTTCTGCAAACAGATCTGCTTCGTCTTGTGTCATGGCTGTGCCATCATTTTTGGTCACAAAGAAAATATCCTCTGCACGCTCACCTAAGGTGGCAATACGTGCTGAATGAATATCGAGTCCTTGCATCATAAATAGGCCACCCACTTTGGCGAGTAGACCCGGATGATCGAGGGTGGAAATTTCGACCATGTTCTGTTGTAGCATGGCGTTAAAACTCACCGTGACGGTATTTTCAATATCAAAATGACGCAGCTGACGCGGAATACGGCGCTGCATGAGCCCCGGATACTGGTCTGATTGGCTCAGGGCACTCGATAAAGCCTGAATCACGGTACGCTCACGCTCAGGGTCGGTGAGTAAATTGCCAAAGCGATCAAGCACCACATAGGTATCTAAGCTAAAATCGGTACTTGCGGTAATGATGCGCGCATCTTGTACATCGAGGTTCATGCGATCAAGGACTGCAACAGTGGTGGCAAATAAATTGGGCTGATCTTGGGTATAGATGAAAATTTGCACCGCATCTTGTGCCGATTTACGATGCGCACGCATCATCACTAACGGGGCAGAATTGTCGCCATGTAATAAGATGGCACGGGTATGCCAAGCGATTTCATCTGCTGATTCTTTAATAAAGTATTCGTCGCCTAACTCTTGCCAGACCTTTTCGACATCTTCTAAGGCAAAATCATTCACCAACAATTCACTGGCTGCAAATTTGGTATCTTCGATCAGCATTTGATAATCGACTGGGCGATCGAGGCCTGTACGTATAGTGTCTCGGGCATGCGTATACAGTTGACGCATTAAGGATGCGCGCCATGTATTCCACAGCGATGGATTGGTGGCATTAATGTCAGCCACGGTCAGTGCATATAGATAATCCAGATGCTCCATATCACCGAGCTTTTCGGCAAACTCTTGTACCACACTTGGATCAGAAATGTCTTTTTTCTGCGCGGTCATAGACATCAAAAGATGATTTTGAATCAACCAAGCCACCAACTGACATTCACGCTCGTTGAAACCATGTTGACGACAAAATTCAATTGCATCCACAGCACCTAATTCACTGTGATCACCGCCACGACCTTTGGCAATGTCATGGAACAGGGCGGCTAAATAGACGATGTCACGTCGCATGAGACGTTGAAACACCGAACTGACCACAGGGAAGTCTTTGGCAAATTCAGGCGCTTTAAAACGATTTAAGTTACGAATTAACAATAAGGTATGTGCATCTACAGTATAAATATGGAATAGGTCATACTGCATGAGTCCGGTGATCTGACCAAAGGCCGGAATATAATTGCCCAACACCCCATAACGTTTCATGGCCACAAGGGTTTCATATAAGCGATGTGGGGCACGAATAATCGACATAAACAGCGCTTGGTGCTGTGGATTATTGCGAAAATTCTGATCAATACTTTTGGCAGCTAAGGTGAGTAAACGTAAAGTACGGGCACGAATCCCTGCAATTTGTGGTTGGGTGGCCAATAAGTAGAAAATCTCTAAGATCGCACTTGGATTTTCTGAGAAAATTTTATGATGTTGTACAGCAAGCTTATTATCAACCAATTTAAAGTTGGCATTGAGCTCAACAATCTCGCGTTCATACTGAGCTAAACGCGGGGTAATCACAGATTCATTAAAATAGGCCAATAGCATTTCATTGAGCGTCGAAACCTGCTGTGCAGTGCGATAGTACTGCTTCATGAACTGTTCAATAGGATAGTTCGGTGATTGACCTTCTTCGCGTACAAAACCAAATTTGGTGGCAATCTCGCGTTGGTAGTCAAACAGCAAGCGGTTTTCATCACGCTTGGTTAAACGGTGTAGATGATGACGAATTTCCCATAAAAACAGTTCAGCTTCTTCTAAAACGGCCAACTCAAATTCAGAAATAAAGCCTAAATGCACCAAGTCATAAATACGATTCACACGGAAATGTCGTTTGGCGATCCAACCAATTTGATGAATATCTCGAATACCCCCTGGCGCATTTTTAATATCGGGCTCAAGGTTGCTTTCGGTGTTGTTGTGCTGCGCATGGCGCTTTTGTTGTTCAGCCATCTTGGCATCAAAGAAGGTCTTGTCGGTCCAACTTTGTGACACAATACGCCGTGGCCATTTGGCTAAATCGGGGTTGCCGGTAATTAAGCGTGCTTCGATTAACGTGGTGGCAACGGTTAAATCTTGGGTTGCTTGTGCTACACAGTCAGCAATGGTGCGAACACTAATGCCTGGCTTAAAGTTACCCACATCCCAAAGGGATGAGATAAAGGTTGAAATTTTTTGTTCAAGTTCATGTGAAATTTGTTCATCTGACAAAATCATAATGTCAACGTCAGAATAGGGCAGCATTTCACGACGACCATAGCCACCAACAGCAAATAAGCCTAAATTGGTTTCATGCAGCTCAGCATGTTGCCATAAGAACATTAACGCTTCATCAATTCTGTCTGAGCGTGTGCGAATAATGTCACGAATGGAGTAACCCTGTTCAAGACAGTCTTGCAATTGTTGTTCAATATCACTACGCCATGCGTTAATTGCTTTGATATCGTGCGGGTCACGTGCGTAATTTAACAATGCGAGGGTATTGATCATGAACAGGGTCCGTTATTTTTCAGCTTAGTGAGATTTGACGTTAACGAGATTCGCCGTGTGTTGGGCAAGTTCACGTGCTTGCTCAGTGTTTTCGGCACGTGCCGTGGCTACACCCATACGACGACGCTTAAAACCTTCCGGTTTACCAAACAGGCGTAAGTCGGTATCGGGATTGGCTAAAGCAAGATCTAGGCCAGAAAACGATAAATTGTCTGCATCAACACCTGCATAGATGACTGCACTTGCGGCACTGCTGTGACGGCGGGTATTGACAGGTAAGCCTAAAATCGCACGCGCATGCAGTTCAAATTCACTTTGGAACTGTGAAGCTAAGGTCACCAAGCCAGTGTCATGTGGACGTGGCGAAACTTCACTAAACCATACTTTATCGCCTTTGACAAACAGTTCTACCCCAAAAATACCACAGCCACCGAGTGCAGTTGTGACCTTATGGGCAATTCGCTTGGCTTCATCTAAAGCACTTGCTGTCATGGCTTGAGGTTGCCAACTTTCTACGTAATCGCCATCTTGTTGACGATGTCCAATCGGGTCACAATATGAGGTTTCGATCTCACCAGTTTGAGGATTCTTGGCACGAACAGTCAGCAGGGTAATTTCAAAATCAAAATTAATTTGTGACTCAATAATCACAGTGCCTTGATTAACACGTCCACCAGTTTGCGCATATTCCCATGCTGCATCCACTTCTGCAAAACTTTTGACACGGGATTGACCTTTACCTGAAGAGGACATGACGGGTTTGACAAAGTTTGGATAACCAATGTCGTCACAGGCTGCACGGAAGCTTTCTAATGTGCTTGCAAAACGGTAAGCCGAAGTCGGTAAGCCGAGCTCTTCTGCAGCTAAGCGGCGAATGCCTTCACGGTTCATGGTGAGATTTACCGCTTTAGCAGAAGGAATCACCGTGGCTGTACCTGCAGCTTCAATATCAAGCAACACTTCAGTGGCAATGGCTTCAATTTCCGGCACAATCAGATGCGGTTGCACCTGATCAATGAGTTGTTTTAATTCGTTGGCATCCGCCATATTGAGGGAATAAGCAAAATGAGCCACTTGCATGGCAGGCGCATGCGGATAACGATCTGCTGCATGTACTTCTACACCTAGGCGCTGTAAAGAGATCACCACCTCTTTACCCAGTTCTCCTGATCCGAGGAGTAAAACTTTATATGCACCAGATTGTAGCGGGGTTCCAAGTGTAATGCTCATTAATAAGGTCCTTTACAAATTGAGTTTTAGCATAGCAGAACTGTGGTGAAAATATTGCCAGCGTTTCACATAAAATAATGATATTCAGCAACAATTTTTTTGATAAATTACGGCATAAAAAAACGAGATCCTGAAGATCTCGTTTGGATTTAAAACCAGTGCACCGGCACAAAGGTGACAATAACCCCGTAGACTAAGGCTGCGGTTAAGGTGGCAGTGACAATCTTTTTAAACTTAAAATACAGTACAGTCAAAGTCACAAAACCACACAACATGGCAAAGCTTTTGTTGGGCGTTTCTAACAGTGGCGGTAACGTGGCGACCACTAACATGGCACTAATTGCAGCAATACCAATACTGCCTAAGGCCACTTTGAGCCAGATTGAGCCACGCTTCTGGCCATACTGTGATTTTTGCAACACATAAAATGGACCAAAACGGGAGGCAAAATTGGCAATGCCGACCAAGATGCCGACCAAGATAATCTCTAAGCTCATGTGATATGCTCCTGATCGGGTTGTTTCAGTACGTAGTGTTTAAACAGACCAGCTAAAATACCAGAACTAATGCCAATAAAAATGGCTGCAGACAAGTCAATGAAGTAACAGGCAATCGCTGATATGACAATGGTTACGGCCACAATAAAGCTATGTTTACGTTCAAATGCCGCCAACAAGAAGCTTAAGAACAGCGCAGGCAGTAAAAAGTCTAGCGCAGCTTGTAAAAACTGTGGCAAGTGACTGACTTGATCAGCAAACAAACCACCTAAAAATGAACCAGTTGCCCAAGATAGCCAGCTACATAAGCTTAAGCCCAGCATCCATGACTCAGACCATTCTTGACGCCGCTGTGACAATTTAATCATGCCTGAAGCAAACACTTCATCAGTTAAGCCCCAAGCCCAAACTGCGGTTTTCTTCAGGTTGAGTTTGTCTTGAATTAAGTTTTGCAGCGCAGGCCCATATAACAGATGGCGAATGTCGAGTGCAATCACAGTCAGGGCAGTCATCCAAATAGAAGTGCCACTGCCCAATAATGCCACCACTAAAAACTGACTCGCACCGGCATACATCGAGCAAGATAAGAATAAGGCTTCCCATGCACTAAACCCAAATTGGGTGGCTGAAACACCAAAGGCAAAGGAGACGGGTAAATACGTAAAAATGATGGCTTGGCTATCTTTAGCACCTTGCCAAAAGCCAGCGGGTTGCACCGGCGTTAAATGAGGTTCAGACACGACACACCTTGTGGGGGACTGGAACGAAGCAGAAAGGAGATTGAGTATTCTACTTGAATTTAATAGCATAGTGCTGAAATGTTTTGAGACAAGTCACATGATGTTAAAGTTGAAATCTGTAGTCTACGCGATTGCCTGTAGCACATTGCTATTACAAGGCTGTGGTGAGCAGGGAAATACTGAAAAAGTGGCGGTCCAACCTGCACCAAAACTAAGTAATGATGCAACAGCTTATGCCAATGAAGCCTGGCGCTTGATTAATGCAGTTGATCCTTTGGTGTATAGCAAACAACTAGACCAAATTGAAGATCAGGTTCGTATCCCCACGCGTCAACTCAGCACCGATTGGCGTATTCAAGTTAAAATGACCGATTCGGTTACCGAAGGCAAGTACGCACTTTGTCGTAAAGCATTGACCAGTTTAGAGGTGTTTGCACGTGCCACACTTGAACAGTCGCATGCAGTGGCGGCCAAACAAGCTGATTATGAGCGTGATAAAGCCCAATGTGCAGATGCCATTGCACATCCTGCGCTTGGTAACACAGATCCAAAGCAAAAGGGTAATGCAGTGGTGGGGAGTTAACTCCACTAGCGCTTAAATTGAACAGAGTATGAATAAGCGAGGCCTCAGGTTTCGCTTTTTTTGATATAAAATAACGATCACTCTATTTCTATAAAAAATTATCTTAATTTGATAATAGATCTTATAATATGCGCTATAAGATAGATTTTAAGTGCATGTTTATACATGTAGAAGAGGTGTATGATGTTGAATAAATTGTTTTTATCAATCAGTCTAAGTTTGTGCTTGGGCCTGGCATTCAATAGCGTCGCTACACAAGATCAGATTCTACAGGCCGAAGTGGCACCATGTCAGAATGGTTTTGATGATGTAGATGTCTGTCAATTACGTTCATAAAAAAGCCCCAATTCGGGGCTTTTTTATTACTTAGAAGCGAAACAGTTGTTGGATCGTCAATAGAGTACCTGCACATAAAATACTCGAGCCGATTCCAAAGCGCAGACATTGACGCCAAGATTTTAGCCAGACACTCTGCATGATTTAACCCTCTAAAGCAGCAAGGTAACGACGGTTCACTTCATGCCAATCAATGACGGCATAAAACGCGGCAATGTATTCAGGACGACGGTTTTGATATTGTAAATAGTAGGCATGTTCCCATACATCTAAGCCTAAAATTGGTGTATGCCCATGCATGAGTGGCGAGTCTTGATTGGCAGAACTTTCGACCACGAGTTGTTTATCTGCAGTTACACTTAACCATGCCCAACCACTGCCAAAGCGAGTCAGTGCAGCCTTGGTAAAGGCCGCTTTGAATGCCTCAAAGCCTCCCAACTGTTGTTCAATGGCTGAAGCAACTTCGCCAACAGGATCGCCACCCCCTTGTGGACTCATGATTTGCCAAAACAGGCTATGGTTGGCATGTCCACCTGCGTTGTTTGTTACCGTTGCTTTAAGCGCTTCAGGAACGTCATTCACCCGCGCGACCAAATCTTCTACGCTTAAATTTTCCCAAGCTGTGCCTTCAATGGCTGCATTGATGTTGTTGATATAGGTTTGATGATGCTTGGTATGGTGAATCTGCATGGTTTGCGTATCGACATGCGGTTCAAGCGCATCATAAGCATAAGGCAGTTCTGGAAGTTGATAAGCCATGGGAAATTCCATTCTTGTATAGGTTTTAAACGCATTTTAAGCAAGAAAAAATAAATTGTAAACATAATGAGAATTATTACTATTATTATTTGTTTATAATTTTCATATTTATTGGCTAAATCGACATAAAAAAAGCCCCAAACGGGGCTTTTTTTGATGCAGTTAGACCGTGAAGGACTTACACGTTAAAGCGGAAGTGCAGTACGTCACCATCTTGAACGATATAGGTTTTACCTTCTAGGCGCCATTTACCTGCTTCTTTAGCGCCCGCTTCGCCATTAAACTGAACGAAATCTTCATAAGCGATACATTCTGCACGGATAAAGCCTTTTTCAAAGTCAGTGTGAATCACACCAGCCGCTTGCGGGGCAGTTGCACCCACTTTTACAGTCCATGCACGAACTTCTTGCACACCAGCGGTGAAGTAAGTTTGTAAACCTAATAGGCTATAACCTGCACGAATCACTACATTCAGACCTGGTTCTTCCATACCCATTGCTTCTAAGAATTCAGCACGGTCTTCGTCTTCAAGCAATGAAATTTCAGCTTCGATTTGGTTGCACAAAGGCACCACAATTGCATTTTCAGCGGCCGCAAGTTCACGAACAGCATCTAAGTGTGGGTTATTTTCAAAACCATCTTCAGCCACGTTCGCAATGTACATGGTTGGCTTGAGGGTTAATAAACCAAAACCACGCACCAATTTACGTTCATCTTCATCTAAGTTTGCTGCACGTGCAGGTTTACCTTCGTCAAGTAAAGGTAGAATTTTTTCTAAAACAGCTTTAGTTGCAACGGCTTCTTTGTCGCCACCTTTTGCTGTTTTGGTTAAACGTAATACTGCTTTAGATACAGTTTCTAAGTCAGACAAAGCCAATTCAGTATTAATGGTGGCAATGTCATCTAGCGGATCAATTTTACCATTGACGTGAATCACGTTTTCATCTTCAAAACAACGTACAACATGTGCAATCGCATCGGTTTCACGAATGTTGGCAAGGAATTGGTTACCTAAGCCTTCGCCCTTAGATGCACCCGCGACTAAACCTGCAATATCAACGAATTCCATGGTCGTAGGTAAAATACGTTGTGGGTTAACAATGGCTGCAAGTTTGTCTAAACGTGAATCAGGCACAGGTACAATACCGGTGTTTGGTTCAATGGTACAGAATGGGAAGTTTTCAGCTGCAATTGCTGCTTTTGTTAATGCATTGAAAAGCGTAGATTTACCAACGTTTGGCAGGCCAACAATACCACAATTAAAACCCATGAAATTACTCACAACGTGTTATATAAAAATTGGCGCCAATTTTACAACAAAGCAGCTCCAAAGTCATGACATGTCCCATATCTGGGCAAAGATAGCCCTTTTGGGTGCCAAAGCAGGGCACGATTTTTGGCACGAAATCACATTGTACTTCTCGAAATAGATGCCTTACAGTAAGACTGTCTTATTGCAAAATGCAAAAATTCGAACCCTAAAGGAGATTTTATGCGCACATTGTACCAGTTCCCGTTATCACATTTTTGTGAGAAAGCACGTTGGATGCTCGATCATAAAGAACTGAGCTATGTTGCACATAATTTAATTCCAGGTGTTCACCGTGCTTTTGCACAATTAAAAACCGGACAGAATAAACTGCCCATTTTAAAAGATCAGGAGCAATGGGTGGCAGGCAGTACTCAAATTGCACTGTACTTAGATGACGTTTATCCTGAGCATCGTTTACTCAGTTCTGATCCGGAGTTACGTCAAAAGGCACTCGAAGTCGATGCTTTGGCCAATGAATTGGGCCGACATGTGCGCCGTTGGGTCTTGGCGCATGCATTGCAGGGCAATGATGAATCGCTAGAAATTTTAATTGGTGAAAAAGGCTACTTGCGTCAGTTTGAAAAATATACCAAACCTTTATTGCGTAAGTTGGTCTCAAAAGGGTATCAACTTGAAAGTGAAAAGGTAGAACAATCCAAACAGCATTTGGACCACATGATTGAGCAACTCAATCAACTGTTAATTGCAAACCATGGTCGTTATTTAGTGGGACAACGCCTCGGTTTGGCAGACATTGCCGTGTGTGCAATGTTGGCACCGATTTTAGCCGTCCCGGGCACGCCTTGGGAAACAGAGCACGCGGAGCAATTTTCACCGGCGCTGCTAGATTATCGGAACTCCTTAACCGATTTACCTTTAGGGCAGTATGTCCTGCGTATTTACCAAACCGAGCGTCATGCGCGTGTAGATTGGCGGGGGATTTAAAGGTTTTTAGCGATATGGACGTGGGAAAAAATCTATTTTTAAGTCTATTTATCGCTAAAAAAAATGCTTAATTGCAGTATTAATGTAAAAAATTTCTTAAAAATAAAGATAAATGGAAATTTTTTTCAAAAAAGCTTTTATTTTTTTAATTTTAGGAAAATAATTTAAAACGGATGTTGTTAACCTATATCTCAAGGGTGTGATGGGGATCGAAAAGAGTAAAGTGCGCCAAGACTTATAAAGTCAGTTGCGTATTTACCCAAAAGGTCTCGATTCGACTTAGGACGCTATTGATCAGAAGTTGATAGGCACATGCTATAGGTTACAAACGTGTAGTTGTTGAAGTAAACGTATCCGTTTTCCTCAGACACCCTCAAAATTCTACATGGCATCATCCAGCACAAACACACAAAAAAATTAGGATGAGCCGATGCAACTTGACCGTTTTGACAAACAAATTCTCGAAATTCTCACCCATGAAGATGTCAATCTAAATGAACTCTCAGAGCGCATTAATCTCTCGGTCAGCTCTGTGCACCGCCGTATCAAACATTTAATTGACAATAATATGATTACGCAACTTAAGCGTGATCTCAATTATAAAAAACTCGGTTTTAGTTTACATGTGTTATTGCAAGTCTCACTCAGTAAACACGATTCAGATACCTTCGCAAAATTTCTTGAACAGCTAGAAAGCATTCCTGAAGTCATTAATGCATTTTTAGTGACAGGGCAGTCGGCCGATTTTATTGTTGAAGTGGTGGCACGCGACATGGAAAACTATAGTGAAATTCTACTCAAACGCATTGGTAAAATTGAACATGTGATTGCACTCCACTCAAGTTTTGTTATTAAAGAATATAATGTGTTTAATTGTAGTGGTTTACTGAATAAGGCTTAAAAAATTGGGATGATGAGTCCTTGTTTGTAGCGAAGTCTTCGAGCTGTATGAGAAAGACCCTAAGATGATTTGAATTATTTTGGATGGTTTAAAGAGCTATAAAAAAACGCGCAGGATGCGCGTTTTTTTATATACATATTGACTTAAGCATCAAGCTCAGCCATGACTTCATCCGAGAACTCAACGTTAGTATATACGTTTTGAACATCGTCTAAGTCTTCAAGCATATCAATCATTTTCAAGATTTTTTTCGCTTGTTCGATATCAGTGATTTCAGCTTTAGTCGACGGGTTCATAACCACTTCTGCGTTATCAGATTTTAAACCTGCTGCCGCTAAAGCATCTTGAACATCACCAAAAGCTTCAGGCGTCGTAATCACTAAAATGCCATCTTCTTCTACTTCGATATCTTCAGCACCAGCTTCAAGCGCAACGTCCATGATTTGATCTTCTAAAGAGACATCTTCAAAAGTAATCTCACCACGTTTGGTGAACAAGAATGCTACTGAACCGTTGGTGCCTAAGTTACCATCTGTTTTTGAGAAGCAATGACGAACGTCTGGTACTGTACGGTTTAAGTTGTCGGTCATTGTTTCCACAATGACAGCAACACCGCCCACACCATAACCTTCATAGGTGACTTCTTTTAAGTCAGCATTTTCTTCACCGCCCACACCACGTTGAATCGCACGGTTAATCGTGTCGCGTGTCATGTTTGCAACTAATGCTTTTTCAACAACTGCACGTAAACGAGGGTTAGATGCAGCATCACCACCGCCTAAACGCGCTGCTGTGACGATTTCACGAATAAATTTAGTAAAAACTTTAGCGCGGCTCGCATCTTGTTTTGCTTTACGATGCTTTGTGTTCGCCC
>CAVBYE010000073.1:0-12725 GCA_963599285.1 Bacteroidaceae bacterium
CCATAACAGCCAGGTACTTACATATTTACGGCTGGCCCAATAGGTCGCCAACAAGCTAAAGGCTGCCAGTTGTGCATCTAAGATCGGCACTGTAGCATCACTGTAATGCTGTAATAGCAAGCCTAAGCCTAAGCCTAAACCAGTCGTCAGCCCCCCCTGTAACAGCGCCTGTTGTGGCTTGATGTTTTGAATGTCAGGCGCTGATGAATCCGCATGCTGCCAACGTATAAAACCATAAATTGCCATGGCCATAAAACAGCCCTGCAACAAGGTTTCAGCATACAATTGATAGCGATAAAACAGGTAACCATACAGCCCTGCAGCCACAAAGTTAAAGCCCCAACATAAAATATGCCGACGCAGGGTTAAAGTCACGGCAATAACACTCAGTGCCACCGCGATCATTTCGAGGCCCGACATACACGTCCTTCTTCAATCATGATTGTGCAACAGATACTAATGCATCAGGGTGCTCGCGTGTTTGCCATAGGCTGAGTTTATGCTCTTCACCTAAACGGTCTACATGCAGCTGAAAAATGCCATAACGGCCAATATAGTATTCATAGGACTGCGCCTGCACGCTAAAGTACAACGACCACTCGCCTAAATCTAAACGCCGCACTTCATGTGCTGTACATTCAGGTAATTTTGCCATTAAATCATCGCGCATGGCGAATACATCGCGCGCATCACGATAGGTCAAACACTGCTGCATAAAACGCTGTACCACACTGTCGAATTGCTGTTGCTGTGCCTGCTGAATCTCGTCAATCACTTCATTTAAAGCACGCGGGGCACCTTTAGGGATGACGGGTGGTTTTGGCTCAAAAGCTAGCTTTGGGCTGTGTTGGTCTAGCGCGTAATACAGCAAAACGCTGGTTACCACACTGATCAATGCTGCAAAAACAATGTTCCACATGGCACACGTACCCCATGCAATTCGCTGCTCGCTTTCTATGATAACGCCAAGATGGTTAAAATAAAGTCAATTTTAATGATATACACCTAAAAAAACCGAAGCCTGTGACAGCTTCGGTTGCTGTATCTCAATTAATCACGTGTTTTCACGTCATATAATTCGATTTCAAAAATTAAGTTGGAGTTGGCAGGAATAATTTTGCCCATTTTACGTTCGCCATAAGCTAAGTGTGATGGCACGATTAATTTACGTTTGCCGCCCACTTTCATCCCGATAATGCCTTGATCCCAACCTTTAATCACACGGCCAGTGCCAATCACGCATTCAAAGTAGTTACCACGATCGAGTGATGAATCAAACTTGGTGCCATCTTCTAACCAACCGGTGTAATGGGTGGTAATTAATGCGCCTTTCACCGCTTCTTTGCCGCTCCCTTCCACTAAGTCAATAATCTGTAATTCTGCGCTCATCATCAATACCTCAACAAAAGCTCTAGTATAAACAAGATTAGAAATTCAGTTCTTGAATATCGGGATCATTGAGCAAATATTGGGTTAAGCGTTGATGATTTTTAGCCGTGCCAATTAAAATCCACCGTCCACTGATGCGATTGGCAGTTTTATGCTGGTGATTGCGGATCACTTTTAAACGGTAGTGTTTAAACAGTTCTTCGTACTTGTCTAACGTTTCTTGGTTATAGGCACAAACAATGCGGTAGTGCCGCGCTTGATTTAAGTCTTCGATTTGTTCTTGTACATAAATTAAGATCGCTAACACAATGAGCACAATCGAGGCACTAAACAGACCTAATACCTCGTAGCCAGCCCCCACTGCCATGCCAATGGCTGCCGTCATCCAAATGGTGGTGGCGGTAGTAATCCCAGAAATGCGATTTTCATCTTTAAAGATCACGCCTGCACCCAAAAACCCGAGCCCCGTTAAAATATTGGCCGCCAAACGATCTGGATTCTCGACCCCAATTTTAATCGACAGCATGGTAAAAAGACACGAGCTTAAACTGACCATAATCATGGTACGTAAGCCTGCAGATTTACTGCGATACTCACGCTCTGCACCAATGACCGCACCAATGCCTAAAGCGATCAGCAAACGATACATCTCTGCATCTGTCATGTTGTTCTTCTTATTTGAATACCTGTTCCGCTAGATATACAAAGCTTGGCGTTAAGATGCAAGTTGCCCCTAACGCCTGCGGTTTTATTTTAGCTGCGTCCACTCAATCACAGCTTGGGCATTGTCGCCAATCAACGTCCATTCGCCGTCCATGACATTCAGCTGTAACTGCATGGTACGCTCACATAACGCTTGAATGGCTTGCGTTGTCGCTTCCGATAACTGCCATACTTCAACGTTCTTTAAGGTTTTGATTTTGCTGCTGCGCTTATACCACTCATCTACCGCTGAACCATAGGCGATCACCGCCACTTGGTCACAACGTGCGCTGGCTTTTTTAACTTTATCTTCATCAGGTAAACCCACTTCAATCCATTTTTGCAGCTGACCTGTGAGGTCTTTTTGCCACAAGGCAGGTTCGTCCGTTTCAAATAAATCTTTGGTGAATTCTAAAGCTTCATCTGCATAACGTGCATACGCCAAAATACGCACCATTAAGCGTTCAATGGTTTCCGATGGATGCAGCGCCATGGTCAATTGGTAATCCCCATATTGGTGTACGTCCATATTGGCGATATTTAAATCTGCTTTGTAAATGGTTGCTTTTAAAGCCATTGCAAAAATCTCCTCTTCAATTGCCGTTAGGATACTCGATTTAAGCGCCAAACTTACGCTTTGGCGAAGTTTTTGCATGCTGTCGACATAAATTTAAGCAGCGAAGGACGCACGCCATGTGGCAGCGCTTTAAACAGAATTTATTTTTACAGGTGCTGTTGGCACTGATTTTGGGTCTTGGCATGGGGGCACTGTGGCAAGACACCGCATTAATGCTCAAACCTTTGGGTGATGGCTTTATTGCATTAATTAAAATGTTGATCGCCCCCATTGTGTTTTGTGTCGTGGTGTTGGGCATTTACGGGGCACAAGATCTCAAAAAAATGGGCAAAGTGGGTGCAAAAACCATTCTGTATTTTGAAATTGTCACCACACTGGCCTTGGTACTTGGGATTGCTATTGCCTATATCTTTAAACCGGGCGCTGGTATGAATATTGATATTAGCCAACTCGATCACAAAGACTTGAGTGTCTATACCGAACGTGCTGAAGGCCTAAGCTCAGGTGCTGAATTTGTGTTTAACCTCATTCCCAAAACCTTTATGGGCGCCTTTAGCAATGGGGATATTTTACAGGTGCTGTTGATCGCCATTTTATTTGGGGTCAGTCTGTTACTCATTCCCAAGAAATTGGCTGAAATTGTCAAACAAGGCTTAGAAGCGCTCTCTGAAGTGTTCTTTAAAATGATGGGCTTAATTATTCGCCTAGCACCTTTGGGTGTGTTTGGTTCTGTGGCATATACCACGGCGAAATTTGGTTTAAGCTCTTTTGCACAATTGGGTTATTTGGTGTTGCTGTTTTATGTGACCTGTATGTTGTTTGTTCTGATTTTATTGGGCAGCATTTTAAGATTGAGTGGTTTAAATATCTTTAAATTCCTCAATTATTTTAAGGCAGAGCTTTCAATTGTTTTGGGCACGGCATCTTCAGATTCAGTTTTACCGCAAGTCATGCAAAAGCTAAAAAATTTGGGTGTTCGTGACTCAACCGTGGGGTTGGTCATTCCTACAGGTTATTCCTTCAACTTAGATGGTTTTTCCATTTATTTGACTTTGGCCGTGATTTTTATTGCCCAAGCCTGCAATATTGAGTTATCCATGACAGATTTACTCAGTATTTTATTGGTATCGTTAATTACCTCAAAAGGCGCACATGGTATTCCCGGCTCTGCCTTGGTCATTCTCGCCGCGACCTTATCGGTCATTCCTGCCTTGCCGGCCATTGGTTTAGTGTTATTACTGTCAGTCGATTGGTTTATCGGTATTATCCGCGCCTGTACTAACTTAATTGGCAATTGTGTGGCCACGGTCGTCATTGCCGATTGGGAAAATGATCTCGATCAGCAAAAAGCGCGTGAGGTACTCAATCAAGTGCCACACACGCCACGTTCAATTTAATTTAAGCCTGCTGATCAATACGGCAGGCCAATAATGCTGTTTCAAAGGCCTGCCAATCTCGCGCATGTTGGTAAATCACCTCAATGCGGTTATCGACATTTTCCGCTGAACCTTGGTAATTAAATTGCTCAGGATTAAAGTTAAAGGTTTTCCAGCCTTGATTGGTGTTAAAAATCGCTTTAATTCTGAGCCAATCTTGCTGCTCACACAGCAAATCGAGCAGATCATAAAAATCAAACTGCCAACGTTTAGAGAATTTCCAACCTGCAACACTGTAGCCCTGCGCTTCTTCGACATAGTGATAAGGCAGTTGTTTAATTTCAGGTAAGGCTTGATCGTGCAAAGCTTTTTGAATGTGTAGTAGCGGTTGCACTTTACGCTGGGTTGAAATATACGCCCGATCAAGGCTTTGCAGTGCAATATTGCCTTGGGTACTGCGCAGCCAAGTTTGCCCATAGGCTTGGTATTCTTTTTGTAGATTTTCTAAGGCGTGTTCATCCGCATCGGTCATCACATCTGTATGTGAAATCACCATGATCTGGGCGGCTTTGAGCTGATCTTGATATAAGTTTTGACTGCTCCACGCCGTATCGTGTAAGCGCGAACCATCAATCACCGTAATGGGTGAACGCACTGCTAAATATGCCTGCCAGTGTGGCTCCGTCAGCTGCTCCAATAATTCAGCAGGATGCCCAAGTCCTGTTGGTTCAATAAATAAGCGATCAGGTTTTGTTTCACTGAGTAACCGTGACAACGCCACCTGCATTGGCAACTGACTGCTGCAACATAGACAACCGCCCAACAGCTCTTGAATGGCAAAGCCGTCTTGCTGAGGCAATAATGCTTGATCCACCCCAATTTGACCGAACTCATTCATCAGCACAGCCCAGGTTTCCCCTTGCGGTTTTTGCGCCAATACGGCCTTTAACAGTGTGGTTTTTCCTGCACCTAAAAAACCTGACACCACATGTGTGGGTACAGCCTGCTGACGAAGCAATTTCACAACTTAAATCTCACCAAAACAACTGCATTCATGCTATGCAAACTCAAGCTCTGTTGCAATGCTTAAACGCAATGATCCATTCTACGACTGCAGTCTGAGGGGAATATTGGAGCGCATCTCAAAAATGTCGTCTTTTTAAACAGATCTGCTTAAATTGTCAGCAACCACAATGTATTGTGTTTAAATTATCAACAAAAGCAGCGAAGCTTCTCCGTTAAAAAGTTTTTATATATAGAAAAAAATGATCATTAAATCAAAAAACCATATGCCATTTTTATATTAAAATTTATATATTTCAATAATTTAAAAAAACATATCTTTTATACATCTCCCTAAAGCATACTAGCTATCCACTATGGCATAGCTTGTTTAGACCCAAGTTTCAGTCCTTAATAGCCCCATCGTGAATTGATTGAATGGATATTCGCTGTGAGCACTAACAAAACTGAATATACGACTGAAGTTGCCATTTTAGGCGCAGGCCCTGTGGGCTTAACTATTGCCAACTACTTAAGCAAACAAGGCGTTCAAGTCAAAGTTGTTGAACAGCTTGACAGTTTAATTGACTATCCACGTGCGATTGGTATTGATGATGAATCTTTACGTACCATTCAATCTTTAGGTTTAGTAGAACAAGTATTACCACATACAACACCAAACCATGCAATGCGCTTCTTAACACCAAAAGGCCATTGCTTTGCTGACATTCAGCCATTAACACGTGAATTTGGTTTCTCACGTCGTAATGCTTTCGTACAGCCACAAGTCGACAGCATTTTATTAAAAGGTTTAGAACAATACCCACAAACTGACGTATTGTTTTCCCGTCACTTAACCCACTTTAACCAAGATGCCTCAGGCGTCACCTTAAACGTGAAAACCAAAGACGGTAGCGAAGAAAGCATCCACGCACAGTACTTAATTGCATGTGACGGTGGTAACTCAATCGTTCGTCGTACTTTAGGGATTGGTTTTGATGGTAAAACTGCACCAAACCAATGGATCGTAATCGACATCGACAACGACCCACTTGCAACACCACATATTTACTTATGCTGTGACCCAGTACGTCCATACGTATCTGCAGCATTACCACACGGTATTCGTCGTTTCGAATTCATGGTCATGCCAGGTGAAACACAAGAAGAATTAAGCAAACCAGAAAACATTGCTAAATTACTGTCTAAAGTGTTACCAACAACAGATGGTATCGAAGTGATTCGTCAACGTGTCTATACGCACAACGCACGTATTGCCGATCGTTTCCGTGCAGACCGCATTTTACTTGCAGGTGATGCTGCGCACATCATGCCAGTATGGCAAGGTCAAGGTTACAACAGCGGTATGCGTGATGCCTTCAACTTAGCGTGGAAAGTCGCGTTAGTGGTACAAGGTAAAGCGGGCGCTGACCTTCTTGACTCATACCAAGTGGAACGTAAAGACCATGCGAAAGCGATGATTGATTTATCGGTAATGGCAGGTAACGTACTTGCGCCACCGAAAAAATGGCACGGTGTGGTACGTGATGGTATCGCGTATGCACTGAACTACATCAAACCAATTAAGCAATATCTTCTTGAGATGCGCTTTAAGCCAATGCCGCAGTACCACGACGGTGCGTTGATCCACAATGGTCAAAAATCAACACCAGTCGGCAAAATGTTCATTCAGCCGCACGTTCAGCTTGAATCAGGCGAAAAAGTGTTACTTGATGAAGTGATTGGTAACGACTTTGCGATTGTGGCTTGGGGCGTAGATCCAAAATGGGGTCTGTCTGAAGCATCAATGCAAAAATGGCAAAAGCTTGGCGTGAAATTTATCCAAGTGATTCCTGCGGTACAGTTATCGAATAACAAACGTAAGCATTACGAAGGTGTGATTACGATTGGTGACATTGGTACAGACATCCGTACTTGGTTTGGTAAAACAACTGAGTCTGTGGTGATCTTACGTCCAGACCGTTTCGTGGCTGCACTTGCAATTCCACAAACGCTAGATCACGTCAGCCAACAATTATTTGCAAAATTACATGTTAAATAACGGCTAAACATAAAAAAAACCACGCTTTAGGCGTGGTTTTTTTTGCTTTGAACGTGTCTTTAAAATCAAAAAGCAGATGCAGCTTCAGCTGACATCTGCTTCATTGTTGTTAGAAGAAGCCCATATAGAACTGTTCTTTTAAAATTCTTAAGATCAGTTCAATTGCCTCATTTTTTTGATCCTTACGATAACTTGCATACAGCCCAATCATCGGTAAAGGTTCGATGGTATTTTTGACAATAATTTTGTCGCCCAGTAGCGGAATCACATACGCTGGCACAATACTCCAACCGACCCCCATGCCCACTAAATTCACGTTCAGTAAAATATTGGTCGACTTTTGCACCACATTTACATTGAGCTTAGAACTATGGAAAAAGTCCGTGATCAGTTTATGCAATTGCGGCGATGAATCCTCATCACTAATGACAAAGTCTTGACCATTAAAGCTTTTAATACTGACATGGCGCTGATCAGCCAAAGGAGAATCCTTAGGCATAATTAAGGTTAAAGGCTCGCTAAAAATTTGTACACATTCAAATTCATGCGAGTGATCTTGATAGCGTGTAAAGGCAATATCAATTTCACCTTTTTTGAGCAACTTAAACTGATCTGCATCAGTAAAGCTATGAAAATGAATTTTCAGTTCAGGGAAATGCGCACGAATATTGGGCATAATGTAAGGGAAAATTTTCATTTCCGCCACGGGCACAAAACCAATATTCAGTTGATCTTTTTGTAAATTGGCCACCTTTCTTGCATCTTGAATGGCCAATTCTGCGTATTCCAAACTTAAAATGGCCTGCTTTAAAAAGGCTTGCCCTTCAGGCGTCAGTTCAACTTTGCGATTAGAACGCACCAACAGTTGTACGCCCACCTCCTGCTCTAAGTCTTTAATTTGCTGACTGAGCGAAGGTTGTACCGTACACATGCGCTGTGCCGCTTTGGTAAAATTCAGCTCTTCAGCCACAGCAACGAAATAGCGTAAATGCCGTAATTCCATAGCCCTATATCCTTTCAGATGAAGTCTGCACCCGTGCTACACAGGTGCGATAAACACATAATGTTGCCACCACAATCAAGGCACAACATAGATACGTGGTTTGGTAGTCAAAATAGGCAATCATATAACCCATTGCCACCGAACCTAAGGCCAAGCCTAGGTCAAATAAGGTAAAGAAGGTTGCGATGGCATGCCCCATACGGGCCTTGTCCACCGACTGAATCGCTAAGGTTTGCATACATGGGAATAATGAGCCATATCCAAGTCCAATAAATACAGCAGATAACCACAGCGTCCACTGATTATCGACAAAGCTGACAATCAGCATACCAATGGCAAATGCAATAAATGCGGGGTAAATTACTGAGCTTGGACCTTTTTGATCGTAGAACTTACCTACCCATGGCCGTACACTCAGCATGGACACAGCAAACACAATAAAAAATAGACTCGCGTATTGCAGCAAATTTTTACTTTGTGCAAAGGCCGTAATAAAGCTGGTGATACTCGAATAGGCAAATGCTGTCAGTAATGCAACGCCACTAATACCCAAGACTCTGGTTTCAATAATGTCATGCCAGCTCAAGGCCGTGCGCTCACGCGGCACTTGTGGCTCCATCTCTTCCACCTTTAAGGTCAAGGTCAGGATAAAACCAATCAATGTGACCCCAGATAATAGCCCAAACAACTGGGTAAAACTGATCCACTGCACTGCTGTAAGTGCCAACAGTGGTCCAAACACAACCCCTAAATTGGTCGACATCACAAAATAGCCCATGCCCTCGCCTTTGCGCTGCTCAGGAATGAAATCGTTGACCACGGGCACATTAACGGTGGTTAGAATACTGAACCAAAAACCATGCAGGAAGCGAATCAATAACAGGCTCCATAGACTGTCAATCATCACATAACTGAAGCCAAACAGTAAAAAGAGTAGCCCTGCGCCACGCAAGGTACGCCGCTTGCCTAGGCGTTGAATAATCAGACCCGAGAAAGGACGTATCGCAATAGAAGACAGTAAAAATAAGGTCAGTGCTAAGCCTGCATCTTCAACCTGCCCCCCTAAATCCTGCAAAATATAAATGGGCAGAATAGTGAGCATGGCAAAGTAGTTAATAAATAAAAATAAATTATTAAATAAACACAGCAGAAAAGCACGATTCCATAACCCTGAGTGCAGTTGCATGTGCTTACTCCTGCATAACCGGTGCCAACACCATATCCACTAAGTGCTGGATGTAATGCTGATCGGGGGTATGGTTAAAGAAGATAATTTGATAATGAATTGCACCATATAAAGTGTCTAACATCATTTCAAAAGGATAATTGGCTTCAATTTCACCGCGCTCAATTGCCACCATCAGCAATTTACGCATTTGCTCACGCCGCGGCAGCAAGTACTGTTTAAAAAATGCAGCGGCCGTTTCGCGATCCTCTGCCATGACCACCAACACTGCCCGCCCCAATGGATGGGTTAAGGCCAGTGACAACTTCAATAATTGCAGATTGAGGTTACTGCGTAGACTCTGGTCAAAATCAAGTGCAAAAATAGATTCGGTATGGGCACGAAAACAATCAAAAATGAGGGCTGACTTGTCCTTCCACCAACGATAAATGGTCGATTTTCCCACACCCGCACGACTGGCAATTTCTTCAATCGTTAATTGACGATAGTCCATTTCGGCGAGCGCCGCATTGACCGCATCAAAGATACATTGCTGACGGCGGCTGGTTTTTTCGGTGTCATGCATACAGATAAAACGATACGAAACGTATCGTTTCATTTTAGCGCTTTTTACATCCAACTGCGATTATTTTTTTAGCTGTGCTGATGATCAGCTTAAAAAAAGACCGCCTAAGCAGTCTTCTCCTCACGAATCCATTTAATTTGACTTTTTATAAATACTACATGAAGGGTGATGATTTTCTTGTAAACGCGCCACTTTACGTTGTTCTGCGGATTCAAAGCGGCAACGCTTCCAGTCATTGTCTAAATTTAATGGCGGAATTTGTTTCGGTTTGCCCTGATCATCGACTGCTACCATAGTGAAGTAGCAGCTATTGGTATGTCGCACCGTACGTTTTTGAATATTTTGTGCTTCAACTCGAATCCCAATTTCCATTGAGGTGCGACCCACATGATTGACGCTCGCTAAAAAGGTGACCAACTCACCCACATGAATCGGCTCCTTAAAGGTCACTTTATCCACCGATAGTGTTACGACATAACTACCCGAATAGCGACTTGCACACGCATAGGCCACCTGATCAAGTAATTTGAGAATCGTTCCCCCATGAACATTTCCAGAGAAATTGGCCATATCTGGCGTCATTAAGACCGACATGGTCAGTTCAGATTGGTCATCCATAAGTGGAGCAAATTGATCTAATGGTGCCATTATTTTCTCGAATATTCGCTGATCAAAAAAAGAGGTGTTCAGTATAACCTGTGTTGCTGTCAAGATAAGGCAATAATGCTCAAATTATCATCACTATGATTTATATAAATTATATGATTATTTTCTTAAAAAATATATGCAGCAGCCACATCGCGCTTGATAAACTCACATGACAAGCGCGATCCAGTTTATGCTTGCGTAGTCACTTTACGCAACATTTCTGGGGCAATATCTGCATAACTCATAAATTTTGTCCCATCTAAATGGGCTTCAATGTTGACTGATCCATCTAGATTTTTGCCAACCACGGTAAAGATAATATCCGGCATATTTGCAATTTTTACCTGCTCACCAATATTTAACGCCACCATACATCCCTCTAAATTTATATAAGTATGATAGGATTAATTATAGGTATATTTAAATGAATGGTAAATATAAACCAATGAAATAAAAGAACTTTATTAATAAATTATACATATCAACTTATTGTTTTTCCCTATTAGTTGCATCGCGTTTTTTGTTTACATATCAAGTGCCTAAGTCAATTACATCCTGTTTTTACACGTCAATACAGCCCCAATTTAGCCTGCTATTAGCACAATAGCTAAGGAGGGGGCTGTGTGTTTTGGTCAATTCATTTAAAACTGTGCATTTAAGGGGCTAAACTGTTGCTGTTTTTGCGCCAAAATGCGCTGCAATTGTGTCAATTGCAGCTGTGCCGCCACTTGACCAGCATGCATGGTGGTTTCGCGCCCACTGACATCAAAAATATGGGCTTTTTCACGTACATCTGGTTGAATAATCACATCAGCATCTTTGAGTTCTTGCTGCGCCAAATGGTGCTGCATGATATTAATATTTTGGTTAAACAGCCCCCACACATTACTGGTTTCGGTATAGCTAGGTTGGGCCAAGATATCCACTGCAATCACCACATCAGCGCCAAGCTCACGGGCAATATGCACAGGTACAGGACTGACTAAGCCGCCATCAACATACTCACGTCCTGCAATTTTTGTCGGAATAAACATACTCGGGATTGATACTGACGCACGTACTGCTTGTCCAGCATTACCATAGTTAAAGACCACTTTTTTACCGTGCTTTAATTCAGTGGCCACCACATACATGGGAATATCAAGCTGATGCAAGGGGGTGTTTGCCAGTAGATGATTGACATAATCTTCAATTTTTTGGCCATCAAAAAAGCCTTTTTTATCGAGCCGAATATCCCGCACATCACTGGCTTTCATATTTAAAGCGATTTCACGTAATTGTGGTGCTGTTTTACCACTGGCATATAAAGCCCCGACCAAGCTGCCAGCACTGGTGCCAACAATAAAGTCTGGGCGAATACCTTGCGCTTCGAGTACTTCAATCGCTCCAATATGGGCATAACCACGTGCCCCACCACTGCCTAACACCAAAGCCACAATCGGTCGTTGTTGGCGCTGTTTAAGATAAGTAAAGTCAATTTGGCTCGGTTGCGCTTGTGCCACCACTTTTGCAGCGTGTAGCACAGGCAAGCTCAGCAGTAAAACAACACTCAATAGGGCCTTAAACAACAACTTTTTCATGGCTTACACAACGATTGGGGATACAAAGCAGGCTATTTTAGAGATTTTCGGCATTCTGACTAGCCAAATTTATGAAAATGCAACAACAAAATGGCCATTCCCTTGCACTGCGCTCCCGCTATGAGCGCCTCGCCATAGCTTACCAAATATCTGAATCCACCTTATCTTTGTACTGCGGGTGCTGATCCAACTTAAACACAGGTTCTTGAATGCCTTGTTGACGTTGAGTTTGATAATCACGTAACAGCATCAACAAAAACGGCGTGAGTAAGACAATTGCAAATAGGTTAATACTTGCCATGAGTCCCATAAACAGATCTGCCAAATTCCAAATTAACGGTACGCTGGCAATAGAGCCAAAATAGACCATAAATAACACTAAAATTCGGAACACCAACATTAAACTTGCACTGTTCTTCATGAACTGCACATTGCCTTCGGCATAGGCGTAATTCCCAATAATTGAGGAATAAGCAAACAAAAATAAAATGAGGGCCAGAAAATCATCACCCCATGCCCCAATTTGGCTTTCTAAGGCCATTTGGGTCAAAGTGACGCCCTCAAAGCCCGCATTTTCATACAACCCTGAGGCCAAAATAATAATTGCAGTACAACTACACACCACAAAAGTATCG